>DAINBM010000053.1:0-10935 GCA_036732965.1 Caulobacteraceae bacterium
GGCCAAGGGCGGGGCCCAGGCCTTCCGGGACGGACTGAAGTGGCTGAAGGGCGGCGGCGGGCTGGCCATCACCCCGGACGGCCCCCGGGGTCCGGCGCGGCAGATGACCCTGGGCACCGCGACCCTGGCGGGCATGAGCGGGGCGCAGGTGATGCTGGTGGGGATGGCCTGCAAGCCCTGCATCCGCCTGAAGTCCTGGGACGCGGGAATGCTGCCCCTGCCGTTTGCCAGGGGGGCCCTGGTGTGGGACGGGCCGTTCACGGCCCCGCGCACCTCCGACACGGCGACGCTGGGCCACCTGACCGACGCCTGGGGCGAAGCCCTGAACGCCGTCACCGACCGGGCGGAAGAGTTGCTGGCATGACGGCGGAGGGGCCCCGCTCCCTGTTTCTGGGCCTCTACCGGATCGCCGGATGGGCCCTGGCCCCCGTGGTCCCGGCCCTGCTGGCCGACCGGGCCGCCAAGGGGAAGGAAGATCCTGCCCGGCTGCACGAACGGCTGGGCCGTCCGACCCGCCCCCGCCCCCCCGGCCCGCTGGTCTGGCTGCACGGTGCCAGTGTGGGGGAGTGCCTGTCCCTGCTGCCGGTGATCGAGGGCCTGCGGGCCCTCCGGCCGGAGCTTGGCCTGCTGGTCACCTCCGGGACCCTCGCCTCTGCGGAACTGCTGGCGAAGCGGCTTCCCTCCGATGCCGTGCACCAGTTCGTGCCGGTGGACACCCCCGCCGCGGCGGCCCGGTTCATCCGCCACTGGCACCCGGATGTCTGCGTGTTCGTGGAGAGCGACCTGTGGCCCCACCTGCTGGACGCGGCCCGGCGGCAGGGGGCGCGGACGGTGCTGCTGTCGGCCCGCCTGTCCGACCGCAGCCTGAAGGGCTGGGCCCGGGCTCCCGCCGCCGCCCGCCGGGTGCTGGGCGGCTTCGACCTGGTCATGGCCCAGGACGCTGCCCTGTCGCAGGCCCTGGCCGCGCTGGGGGCCCGGTCTAACGGACTGTTGAACCTCAAGCTGGCCGGGGCCCCACTGCCGGTGGACGAAACCGCCCGGCTGGAGGAGGCGGAGCGGCTGGACGGCCGCCCCCTGCTGCTGGCGGCCTCCACCCATCCGGGGGAGGACGAGATCGTGCTGGACGCCTTTGCGCCCCTGGCCGGCGAGGCCGATGGCCCCCTGCTGGTCATCGCCCCGCGCCATCCCCTGCGGGGCGAGGCGGTGGCGGCGCTCGCCCGCAGCCGCGGCTTCATCACTGCCCGGCGCGGGCTGGGGGAGACCATCGCACCCGGGACCCAGGTGCTGGTGGCCGATACCCTGGGAGAACTGGGCCTTTGGTTCAGCCTCGCCCGGATGGCGCTGGTGGGCGGAAGCCTCCTGCCGAAGGTCGGCGGGCACAACCCGCTAGAACCCGCCCGTCTGGGCTGCCCCTTCGCGTCCGGCCCGCATGTGGAGAACTGGCAGGGCATCTATGACGCCCTGGCCGCCGTGGCGGGCCTTGTCCCCGTGGCCGATGCCGCCGCCCTGACCGCCGCCTGGCACCGGGCCTTGTCCGATCCGGCCGCCATGCTCGATCTGTCCGACCGGGCGGCGATCCTGGCCACCCGGGGGGGCGAGGCCCTGGATGGGGCCCTGGACCGTCTGGCGGCCCTGTTGCCCCCGACGGGCGGATCGGCCGTATCATGAAGCTGTCGACGCCCCGCTGGTGGTATCGGCGGGCGGGGGCACCCATGCCCCTGACCCGGCTGCTGCTGCGGCCCCTGTCCCATGTCTGGGCAGCGGTCACGGCCCGGCGGATCGCGAGTGGACGACCGGCGGACCTCGACCTGCCGGTGATCTCCGTGGGCAACCTGACCATGGGCGGGACCGGCAAGACGCCGGTGGTGCGGGCGCTGCTGACCCGCCTCCGGGCGAGGGGTGTGCAGGCCGCCGGGCTGGCCCGGGGCTACGGGGGGTCGGAAAAGGGGCCCCTGCTCGTGATCCCGGAGCAGCATTCCGCCGACCAGGTGGGGGACGAACCCCTGATGCTGGCGGCCGACGGCCCGATGTTCATCGCCCGGGACCGGGTGGCCGGGGCCGAGCTGGCGAAACGCTGCGGGGCGCAGGTGGTGGTCATGGACGACGGCCACCAGAACCCGTCCCTGCGCAAGAGCCTCGCCCTGATCGTGGTGGACGGGGAGACCCGGGACGGGGAATGGCCCTTCGGTGACGGGGCCGTGTTCCCCGCCGGTCCCATGCGCGAACCCCTGGCCGCGGGGCTGGCCCGGGCCGATGCGGTGGTGATCGTGCTGCCCGACGGGCTGGCGGCGGCGGACCCGGAGCTGGTGGCCCTGTTCGCCCCGAAGCCGGTCCTGACCGTGCGCATCCGCCCCGTCGGCCCGCCGCCGGAGGGGCCGCTGATGGGCTTTGCCGGTGTGGCCAAGCCCTGGAAGGTGGAGCGGGCACTGAAGGCCGCGGGCGGGCAGGTGGCGGACTTCGCCCCCTATCCGGATCATGCCCGGCTGAGCGCCGCCGACCTCGCCTTCCTGAGGGACCGGGCCGCTTCACTGGGTGCCCGGCTGATCACCACGGAGAAGGACTTCGCCCGGCTGTCCCCCGCGGCGCGGGCGGGGATCTGCACCTTCCCCGTGGTTGCGGTCTTTGACGACGCGGCTGCGGTGGATGCCTTGCTGGACAAGGCCCTGCGCCGCTGGGGTCGTCCGTAGGCGGAATCTTTACATCTGCGGCACAGCATCGGTCCCAGCCTCGTCGCAGCAACGTGATGAGGCACCGCCCCCAGGGCTTGAGCCGGGCGCTTGACAGCTCCGTTTCCCGGGTCCTGCAATGGCGATGTCAATGCTCCCCGAAGGAGGGACCCATGCCGATGTCCGCCCCCAAGACCCCTGAGCGCATGAACATCCAGGTCGCCGGTCGACACGTGGATCTGGGGGAGGCCCTGCGAACGCGGATCGCCGACGAAATGACCGCCAGTCTGGGCAAGTATTTCGAGCGCGGTGGCTCGGCCGAAGTGACCGTGAGCAAGGACCGCTATGCCTTCTTCGTGGACGTGGTGCTGCACCTCGCCTCGGGTCAGCAGCTGGTGGCCCGGGGACCCGGCGGCGACGCCCACAGTGCCTTCTCCGCCGCCCTGGACAAGATCGAGGGGCGGGTGCGCCGCTACAAGCGCCGGTTGAAGAACCACCATGCCGCCACCCCCGCCAAGTCCGAGCCCACCTCCCTGATCGTGTTCCGGGCCCCGGATGATGAGGACGCCTCCTACGAGGACGACTGGGGCGCGGACGGCTCTGCCGGGACCGGGGCGCCGCAGGGGGCCATCATCGCCGAGACCGAGGCCGTGCTGAAGACCCTGACCGTCTCCATGGCGGTGATGGAGCTCGACCTGACGGAGCAGCCGGTGGTGATGTTCCGCAATGTGGCCCACGGGGGGATTTCCGTGGTCTATCGCCGGACCGACGGCAATATCGGCTGGATCGATCCGGAGCGGACCCGCTCATCGGCGGACAAGACGCCAAAAGCGGCGCCCCGGGCGGTGAATGGCGGCCATCCGCTCAGCTGACACGCAAAAGCGGCACAATCCCGTGATCGGTGCACGGCACGGCTTGCAGAATCCCCGCGATCCTGTGATCTGCCCCGCGCCCGGCACGGGTGACGGAGACTAGAGTAACACCATGGATATGGGCGCCTGGCTCGACAAGAGCGCTGTAACCCCACGTGCGTACGCCGACAGCAAGCGTCATGCGCTGGCCATCACCGCAGACCTCGCCGCCCGGGCCTTCAAGCTGGATGCCGCCCAGGTGTTCGACGCCCTGTGTGATCGCGAGGCGCTGGGATCCACCGGGGTGGGGGCCGGGGTGGCCGTGCCCCATGCCCGGCTGCCGGGTCTGGATCAGATGCGGGCGGTGTTCGTGCGTCTGGACCAGCCGGTGCCCTTCGACAGCCTGGACGACCAGCCGGTGGACCTGATCCTTGCCCTGTTCGCGCCGGTGGGGGCGGACAGCGAACATCTGCGCGCCCTCGCCCGGGTCTCCCGCCGCCTGCGCAAGCCGGAGCTGCGGGAACTGCTGCGCAAGGCCCACTCCGCCGACAGCCTGCATGCCCT
Source organism: Caulobacteraceae bacterium (assembly GCA_036732965.1). Classification (GTDB taxonomy): domain Bacteria; phylum Pseudomonadota; class Alphaproteobacteria; order Caulobacterales; family Caulobacteraceae; genus CAIMFV01. Next base: position 4,082 of record DAINBM010000053.1, read on the forward strand.
GCTGGCCAACGAGGCGGCCAGCTCGGCGGCGTGATGTGTGTCTCATACCCGTCGTCATCCTGAGGCGGGTCGGAATCGCCCGTCTCGAAGGATCATCCAAACACTGTTAAGTTCTCGCGCGGTCTGCTAAGGTCTGGTCTTCTCCGCCCTCCCCGGCGCAAAGGACCCTGCCCATGACCGAGACCCTGTCGGCCCTGAAGCCCCTCTCCGACGCCCCCGAGATCGATTTCTCCGCCCTGGAGCACAGCCCCGACAGCCACGCCGTCCTTCGGGACCTGCGGGCCCGGGCCCCCATTGCCCGCACCCCCATGGGCATCGTCATCGCGCTGCGGCACCACCATCTGGACCTGATCACCTCGGACTCCACCCGGCAGATCGAGACCGAGACCAAGATGATGCAGGGCATCTTCGACGGGCCGATCTTCGAGTTCATCTCGGCGGTGATGCTGTTCGCCAATGGCGACGTCCATTTGCGCCGGCGGATGCCCGTGTCCCGGGCCTTTGCCTTCAAGCTGATGGACGCCATGCGCCCCGTGGCGCGGGAGATGACGGCAGAGCTGATCACCCCGCACCTGGACGGCGCGCCGGTGGAGTTCGTCAGCGAGTTCGCGGCCCAGCTGCCCGCGCGGATCATTGCCGACCTCCTGGGCATTCCCCGCTCCGACCTGCCGGTGTTCCTGCAGTGGATCGCCGACACTGCCGAGGCGCTCGGCTTCATCGACCCGGAGCGGCGGCCGAAGATCGAGGCGAGCCTGGTGGCCTTCGGTGAATATGTGGCCGAGCTGATCCAGGAACGCCGCGCCCATCCCCGCGAGGATTTCATCACCAACTTCCTCGCCAACACCGCCCAGGACGGCGTGCTGTCGGAGATGGAGATCCAGAGCCAGGTGCTGGGCCTGATCCTGGCGGGCTCCGACACCACCCGGGGCTCCATGGGCATGACGCTCGCCCACATGCTCACCCGCCGCGACCAGTGGGAGGCCTTCTGCGCCGATCCGGACGGGCTGAAGAAGCCGGTGGTGGACGAGGGGCTGCGCTATGACCCGGTCATCAGCGGCCTGCCGCGGATTGCCGTGCAGGACCTGGAGGTCGACGGCTACCTGATCCCCGCCGGCACGCCGGTGGCGGTGTCGATCCTGTCCAGCCTGCGGGATCCGGCGGTCTATGCCGATCCGGATCGCTTCGACATCACCCGGACCGACCATCCCCGCTGGCATCCGGTGTTCGGCGCGGGGGCCCACCGCTGCGTCGGCGAGGCGCTGGCCCGGGCGGAGATGGAGGAGGCGCTCGCCACCATCGCGAAGCTGGCGCCGAACTCCGAGCTGGTGGGGGATTTCCCGAAGCTGGCCCCAGGGGCCATCCGCCAGATCAGCCCCATGTCGGTGGCGTTCAAGCGCTAGGGGGCGGCGGGGCTCCTCAGCATGGCGAAGGTTTGTTATCACGCACCCTCGTCATCCTGAGGAGGGCGAAGCCCGTCTCGAAGGACGCCTGCCATGACTGTCCCCGCCTGCCGCCTGTACCTGATCACCCCGCCCCGGATCGACGATCCGCAGGGCTTTGCCGCGATCCTCAGGGATGCCCTGTCCGGTGGTGACGTGGCGTGCCTGCAGATCCGGCTGAAGGAAGCCTCAGACGCCCATGTCGCGGAGGTGGTGGAGGCGCTGATGCCGGTGGCCCAGGCCCTGGACGTGGCGGTCATCCTCAACGACCGGCCCGACCTGGCCGCGAAGCTGGGCTGCGACGGCGTGCATGTGGGGCAGGGCGACATGCGCTGCGCCGATGCCCGCAAGGTGATGGGCAAGGACCGGATCGTCGGCGTCACCTGCCATGACAGCCGCCATCTGGCCATGGAGGCGGCCGAGGCCGGTGCCGACTATGTGGCCTTCGGGGCCTTCTTCGACACCACCACCAAGGATGCTCCCAGCCGGGCGGCGCCGGAGATCCTCACCATCTGGCAGGAGACCATGCAGATCCCCTGCGTGGCCATCGGCGGGATCACGGTGGAGACGGCGGGGGCCCTGGCCGCGGCGGGGGCGGATTTCGTGGCCGTATCCGCAGGCGTCTGGGCGCACCCCCTGGGCCCCAGGGCCGCGGTGGCGGCCTTCAACGGGGCGCTGGCCAGCTGACGCGTGCGTCCGTCGAGACGGGCTTCTCCAGCCTCGAAGGACGCACCCCGGACAAACGCCCGTAACTTCACTAGGATGCTGGTGATTCGCCCGGTCGGGCGGCGAGTGCACGGATGATCCATGGCCGGCTTCGATCCAGCCCTTTTCGCGGCAGGCGGAAGCACCAGTCTCGCCCTGGCGGCGGTGCTGTGGGCCCTGTCCCAGCGGCGGATCCAGGCCGATGCCCGGTCCCGCCTCGGGGCCGACCTGTCCAGCCTGCGCGCCGAGGCCGATGCCTTCGAGGCCGCTGCGGACGCCTTCGACAGCGTGCTGATCGCCATCCGTGGCCAGACCACCCAGGTGGCCGGCGGGTCCCACGGCCTGGCCGCCTGCGCCCGCCTGCTGGGCCTGACGCCGGAGGCCGAGGCCTCGGCCATTGTCGCGGCGCTGCGCCGGGACGTCGCCCATGACCAGCGGCTGACCGCCCTGCTGGAGCGGGGCGAGGCCTGCGACTTCGAGGTGGCGGGCCAGAGCCTCGAGCCCGCCCCGCCCGGCACCGACCGCGACAGCGTGCGCCGCACCCTGACCGTGGAGGGGCGGGTCTCCGGGGCCGTGGCCTGGCTGCGCCTGACCCTGTCCGCCGCCTCCGGCCTGCCCTCGGCGGCGCGGTTCGCGGCCTTCCTCGACAGCCTGCCGCACCCGGCCTGGATCACCGGAGGCGGCGGTTCCCTGGTCTGGGCCAATCGCGCCTGGCTGGTGTCGGTGGACGCCGAGACGCTGGAACAGGCCGTGCGCCAGGGGGCGACCTTCGACCACACTGCCGCCGCCCTGGCTGCCGAGGCCGCCCGGGCCGGCCAGCGCAAGGAGGAGGTGATCCGCGCCACCGCCCAGGGCCAGCGCCGGGCCTTCCAGGTCAGTGCCATCCCGCTGGAAGGCGGGGGGGCCGCCGCCGTGGCCATCGACGTGTCCGGGGTGGAGGAGGTGCGCGAGCAACTTCGCCAGCACAACCTCGCCAATGACCAGACCCTGAACCGGCTGGACGATGCGGTGGCCCTGTTCGGTCCGGACAAACGCCTCACCTTCCACAATACCGCCTTTGCCGAGCTGTGGGGGCTGGAACCCGCCTGGCTGGCGGACAAGCCCACCCACGGGGAGGTGCTGGACCGTCTGCGCCAGCGTCGCCGCCTGCCGGAGACCGTGGACTACAGCGTGTGGAAGGCCAAGGAGCTCGGCTGGTACGAGACCATCGAAGCCGCGCCGGACGAGCTGTGGTCCACCCCCGACGGCAAGACCCTGCGCGTGGTACGCCAGCCCCATCCCTTCGGCGGTCTGCTCGTCCTGTTCGCGGACATGACCGGGGAGATCCGGCTGCGGGCCCAGTACAATGCCCAGGTCCAGGTGCAGCAGGCGACGCTGGACAAGCTGAACGATGCGGTGGCCGTGTTCGGATCCGACGGGCGGCTGCGTCTGCACAATGAGGCCTTCGAGCAGTTCTGGCGGCTGAGCCCCGCCGTGGTCACCCAGGCCGGGGATTTCGACCGGCTGTCGGAGGCCTGCCTGCCGCTCCTGCCGGACCGGCTGTTCTGGAAGGAGCTGAAGGCCCGGGTGGCCGATCCCGGTCCCCAGGCCCGGGCCCCCATCTCCGGGGAGATCCGCACCTCGGACCGGCGGGCGGTGGCCTGGCAGACCCGGCCCCTGCCCGACGGGGCCACCCTCATCGCCTTTTCCGACATCACCGCCACCCGGGAACTGGAGCAGGCGGTGGAGGAACGCTCCGCCGCCCTGGAGGAGGCCCAGCGGCTGAAGCGGGACTTCGTCGGCAATGTCTCCTACGAGCTGCGCACGCCGCTCACCACGATCATGGGCTATGCCGAGCTGCTGGAGACCATGGGCGAGCAGGTGCCGGAGCGGATGCGGCAGTATCTGGGCTCGGTCCGATCCGCGGCGGAGCAGCTGGCCCGCTCCATCGACGACGTGCTGGACATGGCCCAGATCGATGCCAACGAGATGGCCCTGTCCCTGGGCGATGTCCGGGTGGCGGACCTGCTCACATCGGTGGGCCAGCAGGCCGAACGCGCCGCCCACGATGCCGGGGTCCGGCTGGTCATCGAGGACGCGGCCCGGGCCGGGGTGATCCGCGCCGACGAGAAGCGCCTGGCCCAGGTGCTCGACCATCTGACCGCCTCGGCCATCCGCACCACCCCGGCGGGGGGCGAGGTGCGCCTGTCCGCCCTGCGCGCCGACGGGGAGGTGCAGCTGATGGTGAAGGATACGGGTCGCGGCATCCCCTTCCACATCCAGGCCCACATCTTCGACCGTTTCGTCGGCCGGGACCGGGGCGGTCCGGGCCTGGGCCTCGCCCTGGTCCGCGCCCTGATCGAGCTGCACGGGGGCTGGGTGGCCCTGCAGAGCGAGCCCGGAAACGGGGCCCTGTTCACCTGCCATATTCCCGAGCAGGCCATGTCCGAGGCGGCGCCACCGGAGCTCAATTTCGGTTGATCGCTGATTTTCCAGATCTTGCTCGAGAAACAACTGAATTTGACGCCGATTTTAACCGGTAAATATTTCCACATATTTGTTACATTATTTGAATATTGCCGGAAAAACTTGTTGACGTGGCCGGGATTTGGTAATGGGTCGGGTTTTTCTCGTTCCAGACCGGAGTTGCGTCCATGTGGACCCCGCCGCGGGACCCACCGGAGCCCGAGGTTCAGCCCTGGTCGCCGCGGGTGCGCCTGGTGGTGTTCATCCTGGCGGTCTGTCTGTCCTGGGGGGTGACGCTTGCCCTGATCCTTGCGGGCTGGCGGGTGATCTTCGGACTGTTGCGGGGGCGCTGAGGGGGGCACTGGCGTTCCCGGTCCGGACCGCTTACCTTCGCGTTCATGGCCCGTTCTCCGGAAATCGTCGACCTTGTCCCCGCCCAGCCCACCGGCGTGGATCCCAACTGGGCCCCCCATCGCCCGGCCCGGCCGCAGAAGTCCGAGGGCGGGCGTCCGTTCAAGCTGGTCTCGGCCTACCAGCCCGCCGGCGACCAGCCCAACGCCATTGCCGAGCTGGTGGACGGCATCCGGAACGGGGAGGGGGACCAGGTCCTGCTGGGGGTCACCGGCTCCGGCAAGACCTTCACCATGGCCAAGATCATCGAGGCCACCCAGCGCCCGGCCCTGATCCTCGCCCCCAACAAGACCCTGGCCGCCCAGCTCTACGGGGAGTTCAAGTCCTTCTTCCCGGACAATGCGGTGGAGTATTTCGTCTCCTATTACGACTACTACCAGCCGGAGGCCTATGTGCCCCGGACCGACACCTTCATCGAGAAGGACAGCTCCATCAACGAGCAGATCGACCGGATGCGCCACGCCGCCACCCGGGCGGTGCTGGAGCGGGACGATGTGATCATCGTGGCCTCCGTGTCGTGCATCTACGGCATCGGCTCGGTGGAGACCTACACCGCCATGACCTTCCAGCTGTCCGTCGGCGAGGTGGTGGACGAGCGGCGGCTGATGGCCGACCTGGTGGCCCAGCAGTACAAGCGCAACGACGCCGCCTTCACCCGGGGCACGTTCCGCCGCCGGGGGGACGTGATCGAGATCTTCCCCGCCCACTACGAGGACCGGGCCTGGCGCATCTCCCTGTTCGGCGAGGAGATCGAGAGCATCACCGAGTTCGATCCTCTCACGGGCCGGAAGACCGCCGACCTGCCCAGCGTGAAGATCTATGCCAACAGCCACTATGTGACGCCGCGGCCGACCCTGAAGCAGGCGCTCGACCATATCCGTGCGGAGATGGAGGCCCGGGTGAAGTGGTTCACCGAGACCGGCAAGCTGCTCGAGGCCCAGCGGATGGAGCAGCGCACCCGCTTCGACCTGGAAATGCTGGAGACCACCGGCTCCTGCGCCGGGATCGAGAACTACAGCCGCTATCTCACCGGTCGCCGGCCGGGGGAGCCGCCGCCGACCCTGTTCGAGTACATCCCCGACAATGCCCTCCTGTTCACCGACGAGAGCCACGTCACCGTGCCCCAGATCGGCGGCATGTACCGGGGGGACTTCCGTCGGAAATCGACCCTGGCCGAATACGGGTTCCGCCTGCCGTCCTGCATGGACAACCGCCCCCTGAAGTTCGAGGAGTGGGACGCCATGCGGCCGCAGACCGTGCATGTTTCCGCCACCCCGGGAACCTGGGAGATGGAGCGGACCGGCGGGGTGTTCGTGGAGCAGGTGATCCGCCCCACCGGCCTGATCGACCCGCCGGTGGAGGTGCGCCCGGTGTCGAAGCGCCCGGACGGCTCGGCCTTCAGCCAGGTGGACGACGTCATTGCCGAGGTGAAGGACGCGGCGAAGATCGGCCTGCGCTCCCTCGTCACGGTGCTGACCAAGAAGATGGCCGAGGATCTCACCGAATACATGCACGAGCAGGGGGTCCGGGTCCGCTACATGCACTCCGACGTGGACACGGTGGAGCGGATCGAGATCATCCGCGACCTGCGGCTGGGGGCCTTCGACGTGCTGGTGGGCATCAACCTCCTGCGGGAGGGGCTGGATATCCCCGAATGCGGCCGGGTCTTCATCCTGGACGCCGACAAGGAGGGCTTCCTGCGCTCGGAGACGTCGCTGGTCCAGACCATCGGCCGGGCGGCGCGGAACCTGGACGGGCGGGTGGTGCTCTATGCCGACCGGATCACCGGCTCCATGGAGAGGGCCATGGCCGAGACCCGGCGGCGGCGGGAGCGCCAGACCGCCTACAACGAAC
>DAINBM010000054.1:0-10831 GCA_036732965.1 Caulobacteraceae bacterium
GTGTGGCGCCTGTGGTCCAAGATTCGCCCGTGTCCACGATGAGTGATTGGTGTTGATCCTTGGGCCTGGCACACCAGTTTTCACAGTGCAAGCGCCAAGGCAACAATAACGCCTCGACACACCCGTCAATGCACCTATCGCAAGCGTCAGTCAGCCACGCAGCTCACGTCACACCTTTTGCGGGCGCACCGTGTCCAGGCTCTTAGCTGAACACTGCTTCGCCGAGCCGTTGGTGAAGACGAGACGCCGCCCCGGCAGCCGGGCGATCCCGGCGCGCACCTCGGCGTCGGGGGTCAGCCGGTCGTGGGAGACGTCGTGCACCTCGTCGAGGAAGCGGTACGGGTCGATGCCGTACTGGCCCATCATCCCCGCCAGCGTGGTGCCGTGATCGTCGAGGAAGCGCCGCTGCAGCACCCGGGCCTCGTCCCAGGCCATGCCGGTCTCGCGCATGACGAACTCGGTGATCCGCCCGTCGATCAGGGCCATGAACTCCGACTCGGGCGGGTAGAGGGTATTGTCGAGATCGAAGATCCAGGTGTCGACGTGGCGGAGGTCGGCGGCGCTCATGGCGTGATCAGCGTGCCGGCCCCGTGCTCGGTGAACAGCTCCACCAGCATGGCGTGGGGGCGGCGACCGTCGAGGATGACCACGGACTCGACACCGGCCTCCACCGCGGCGATGGCGGTCTCCAGCTTGGGGATCATGCCGCCGCTGGCCACGCCGTCGGCAATCGCGGCCCGGGCCTCGGCCACGGTCATCTGCCGGATCAGCTGGCCATCGGCGCCCAGCACCCCCGACACGTCCGTCAGCAGCAGCATCCGCTTGGCCCGGAGGGCCCCGGCCAGGGCACCGGCCACCGTGTCGGCATTGATGTTGTAGGTCTCTCCCGCGTCGGACACGCCGATGGGGGCCACCACCGGCACATAGTCCTGGTCGGCGAAGATCAGGGCCTCGATGATCTTGGGATCGACCCGGGTCGGCTCCCCGACAAAGCCCAGGTCGACCACCTGCTCCAGCAGGGAATCCGGGTCCCTGCGGGTGCGGGTGGCCTTTTCCACGGTGATCAGCCGGGCGTCCTTGCCCGACAGGCCCACCCCGCGCACATCGGCCTCGGCCCCGGCGCGGTTGATCCAGTGGACGATCTCCTTGTTGATGGCACCGGAGAGGACCATCTCGGCCACCTCCATGGTGGCCTTGTCGGTGACCCGCAGGCCGTCGACGAAGGTGGACTTGACGCCGGCCCGGTCCAGCATCCGGCTGATCTGCGGCCCGCCCCCGTGCACCACCACCGGATGGACGCCCAGCAGTTTCAGGAGCACGGCGTCGGCGGCGAACTTCTGGGCCACGCTCTCCTCGCCCATGGCATGCCCGCCGTATTTGATCACGACCGTCTCCCGGTCATAGATCTGGATGTAGGGCAGGGCTTCGGCCAGGGTCCGGGCGGTGGCCCAGCCCTGTTCCTCGATGCTGGCGGAGGGATCTGCTTCGGTCATGAGGGGCGAGATAGCCGAAACCCGGCCGCAAGGGGAGTGAAGATTTTCCCGCAGCCCTGCAGATCGCCCTCCGGAGGGGGCGGCGCCGCGAACGTCGTTGGCCAATCGTTAAAGGATCTTGGCTAACTGGGGTGCTGCAAGCTCTTCCAGCGGCCCCGGTGCCGCGCCCAGCATGGCGAACCATGGCCGTTCCGCAGGTCGAAACCAGTGTCCGCAGTCTTGCCCGCCTGCACAAGGCCGGGTCCACCGCCCGCGTGCTCGACCTGTTGAAGGTGTTCGAGGACGCCCAGTTCGACAACGAGCCCATCGACAAGCCGGTCTTCAGTCATCACGTCCTCAACAAGTGCTTCGTGATCAAGCACCGGCTGCGGCGCAATGAGACCGAGATCTTCGAGGATGGCCGGACGACAGCCACCAAGATCCTGATCCCCATAGATTTTTCCAATCTCGAAGCCGGCGGGCGCTATCTCTATGTGGGACAGCGCAACTATTTGGAGACCCTGACCGAGGCCACGGGGCTCGACTTCAGCCAGCGGCCCCTCGACATCCGGGTGATGGAGGCGATGGACCGGCTGCCGTCCTTCGATCCCTTCCTGCTGCGGGAATGGCTCGGCCGGCACGGGGTCCACCCGGACAGTCGCTATTTCGAACTGCGGCTGGGCGACATCGCCCGGATGGAAGCCTTTGTCTTCAACGAGATCTCGCAGCTGGTGGCCATGTCCCTGATGGGTCGGTCGCATACGGAGAGCATCAACCGGCTGGTGAAGAAGCTCCTGTCCAGCCAGTACGACAAGGAGATGGAGCCCCTGCGCGAGGTGCTGAAGCTGAACGAGTCCGAGTTCCGCGAGGGCATGTTCTGCTGGAAGGGCTTTCTCTATTACAAGTGGTGCGCGAAGGAGCTGGAGGCGAACATCGCGCCGCTGGTGCGCGAGATGCGCGACCGCCAGCCGGTGCGGGGCGTCGATTCGGACGCCCAGGTCGCGATGGAGGCGTCCCGCCGACGTCTCGGCCGGGCCATGGTGGCCACCTACAACCGGCTGGCCGACATCATCGCCACCTATGATGCGGCCTATCACGGCCTGACCTCGGCCCAGGACCCCCTGGGGTTCAAGCGGTTCCTGCTCAGCGCCCCGAACCTGTTCGTGCAGCTGGGCGATGCCGTGGGCCAGCTTCAGCACATCGTGCAGTTCTGGCGCTATCGCACCCAGAACCTCGGGGACACGCCGATCCCCTTCGACGAATATGCGGACATCCTGCGGGACTTCGAGGACGGGCTGTCCATCCGCCTGACCTAGGTCGCGCCCGGAGTCAGGTCCCTTGTCATGAGGTCGGCGCCGCCGTGGCCAGGGCCGTCTCGTCCAGCAGGTTCGTGGCGAGCGCGATCTCGGCCCGCAGCTCCGCGATGCCGCCCGTGCTCTCCGAGGAGGTCACCGCCACCCGGGGAAAGGCCGCCGGACGGCGGGCCACGGCCGTCAGACACCGCTGCGCCACGGCAGCGGCCTCCGACGGACGGATCTTGTCGGCCTTGGTCAGCACGATCTGGTAGGAGACCGCGGCCAGGTCCAGGGCGTCCAGCGCCTCGGTATCGGCGCTCTTCAGCCCGTGTCGGGCATCGATCAGCAGATAGACCCGCTTCAGGTTCGGACGGCCCCGCAGATAGGACCGGCCCAGGTTCTGGAACTTGCGCGTGTCGGTCTTGGCGGCCTTGGCAAAGCCGTAGCCGGGTAGGTCGATGAGCCGGACCCCCGCCTCCATGCGGAAGATGTTCACCTCCCGGGTGCGGCCGGGCTCGGACGAGGCGCGGGCCAGGCCGTGACGGCCGGTGACGGCATTGATGAGGCTGGACTTGCCGACATTGGAGCGCCCGGCAAAGGCCACTTCCGGCACATCGGGGGGCGGCAGCTGGTCGATCTGGGCGCAACCCATCACGAATTCCACCGGATGGGCGAAGTGGATCCGGGCCGTCTCGAGGGCCTGAGGGGTGAAGAGCGCGGCGTCGGTCATGAGAGGGAGCCTTCCGGCGGAGGGGCGGCGCGCTCCCGCGCCAGTTGCGCCAGCGCCTTGCCCGCATCCTCCAGCAGGAGGGGAAACGGCCGATCCGGGGCGCCGGACCTTGCGATGAACACATAGTCGCAGCCGGGCAGGGCCAGTTTCGGCAGGAGGGCCCGGGCCACTTCCCGCAGGCGGCGCTTGGCCTTGTTGCGGACCACGGCCCCGCCGATCTTGCGGGTGGCGGTGAACCCCACCCGGACGACCGCCAGGCCATCGCCCCGCGGACGGATCTGCACCAGCACCGCCCCGCGGGCACAATAACGACCTTTCGCCGCGGCGAGGAACTCGACGCGGCGGGTCAGGCGGGCAAATTGTTCAGCTGGCGCTGTCACGGCGTGCGACCCCTGCAGGTCGCGCAGGCGCCCGTCCTTGGGCCGACTAGGCCGTCAGACGCTTGCGACCACGCGCACGGCGACGGGCAATGACCTTCTGGCCATTCTTGGTTGCCATGCGGCTGCGGAAGCCGTGACGGCGCTTGCGCACAAGGCGGCTGGGCTGGTAGGTGCGCTTCACGACGGGCCTCGTTGTACAAAACGATGGTTCAAATTGAGCGGGCGTCTATGCGGCAATGCAGAAGACGTGTCAACTGTCGTGGCGCATTTCGGACTCATCCGGGGCGCCTCCGCGGGCAGGGAAGTTCACGTCGGACCATGCAGCTCGATCCCGTCCGCCCAGCGTCAGAGCCCGATCCGGTGAGGGGGAGCGGCGGTCGTCCGGACCCCCGGCGCGTGACGATGCTCGGCCTGCTCGTCCTGTCGCCGATCGTGGTGATGGGGGTCCTGGCGCTGGATCCCGGCCACACCCTGAGCCTCGCCCAGCTGCAGGCCCGGCGCCACCAGCTGCAGGATGCGGTGCGGGAGCATCCGGCGATCAGCCTGCTCATCTACATGGGCACCTATCTCCTGGTCACGGGCCTGTCCCTGCCCGGTGCCCTGGTCATGACCCTGACCGGCGGCTTCCTGTTCGGCATGTGGGAGGGCGCGGCCGCCGCCATCTGCGGAGCCACGGCCGGCTGCACGGCCATGTTCCTCGCCGCCCGGTCGGCCTGGGGCGAGGCCCTGCGGGCCCGGGCGGTGCGGGCCGGAGGTCTGGTCCAGCGGCTGGAGGCGGGGGCCAGCCGCAACGCCTTCACCTCCATCCTGATGCTGCGGCTGATCCCCGGCGTCCCCATCTGGCTGGTGAATGTGTCCGCCGGTCTGCTGCGCATGCGGGTGGTCGCCTATCTGGCGGCCACGGTGGTGGGCATCGCCCCCTCCACCATCGTCTATGCGGCCATCGGGTCGGACTTCGGGCGGATGTTCGAGCGGGGTCAGAGGCCGAACCCGGCGCTGCTGCTGCAGCCCCAGTGGCTGGCGACGCTCGCCGGACTGGCGGCCCTGGCCCTCATCCCGGTGGCCTGGCGCCTCTGGTGGCAGCGGCGTCATCCCGGGTGAACTCGATCTCCCGGCCGGTCGCGGCGATTGCCTGAGCCCCGGTGGTGCAGTAGGTCGATAGGCGGACCGCCAGACGTTGCGGGCACGGTCCTTGCGGACAGGAATCGAGGATCCATGACCGTTGGCGCGAAAGAGCGTCGCCTGGGCTGGTCGGGCGGGTTGTCCGCGCGCCTCCTCGGGCTGACTGCGCTCTTCGTCATGCTGGCGGAACTGATGATCCTGGCCCCCTCCATGGCCGGCTTTCACGAGAACTGGCTGATCGTCCGCACCCGGCTGGCGGAGGAGGCCTCGGTGGCGGTGGAGCTGGCCCCCGCCGGGGCCATTCCCCAGCGCAAGACCGCCCAGCTGCTGGAAGGGGCCGGGGTGGTGACCGTGGCGGTCTCCTCCCACGGCCTGCGCCGGCTCCTGCTGGCCGGTCCGCGGATGGAGACGGCCCCGACCCTCATCGACCTGCGCCGCCGCAACGGCTTCGAGCGCCTCGCCGCCCCCTTCGAGACCCTTGCCCCCGGGCCGCCGCGGATGCTGCGGGTGGTGGCCAAGCCCCAGTTCCGGGACGGGGACTTCGTGGAGATCGTGGCCCCCGAAGGCCCCCTGCGGGACGATCTGGCGGCTTATCTGGGCAGCATCCTGCTGAGCTCGGTGTTCATCTCCCTGGTGGCCGGGGTGCTGGTCTATGTCTCCCTCAATGCCGTGCTGGTACGGCCCATGCGCCGGATCACCCGGGCCATGGAGCGCTTCCGTGCCCGCCCGGATGATCCCCAGGCACGGCTGAAGCCCAGCGGCCGCCGGGACGAGATCGGCCGGGCCGAGGTGGAGCTGAACCAGATGCAGGAGGACCTGCTGGCGGCCCTGCACAGCCGCGCCCGCCTCGCGGCCCTGGGCGAGGCCGTGGCCAAGATCAATCACGACCTGCGCAACATGCTCACCAGCGCCCAGTTCGCGTCAGAGCGTCTGGCGGCCTCCGGCGATCCCAATGTCACCCAGGCCCTCCCCCGGCTGGAGCGGGCCCTCGACCGGGCCGTGCGCCTCGCCGAGGGCGTGCTGGCCTACGGCAAGTCGGAGGAGGCGGCCCCGACCCCCCAGACCCTCGATCTCGCCGCCGTGCTTCGGGATGCGGGAGAGGATGCCGGTCTTGTGGCGGAGGCGGATGCCGATCCGGCGGGGCATCCGTCGGGGGATGGCACCGGTGGTGTGACCCTCGAGATCTCCGGGACGGCGCACCGGACGGTCCGGGCCGATCCGGACCAGCTGCACCGGATCTTCGTCAACCTGTTCCGCAATGCCCGCCAGGCCATCGAGAGCCGGCCGGCCGCCGCCGCGCCGGGTCTTGTCCGGGTCACCGCCGCGGCCGAGGCGGGCAGCTTGCGCATCCGCATCGCCGACAACGGCCCCGGCCTGCCGGAGCGGGCGAAGGCCCGCCTGTTCCACGCCTTCTCCGGGTCCCAGCGGCCGGACGGGGCGGGGCTGGGCCTGGCCATCGCCCGGGAGCTGGCGGCGGGACACGGGGGAGACCTGACGCTGGTGTCCTCCGACGGGACCGGTGCCACCTTCGAGCTGTCCCTGCCCCTGTCCCCCCCGGGGACCGGAGCGGAGTCGGCGGCAGGGCCCGGGGCGCGCTGAAGCTGATCAGTCCCGGCGGGCCACCGCCTCACGGCGGGGGTCCTCGGCGGTCTCCAGGACCCCGTGACGCAGGGCAAAGCCGTTGAGCCCGGAATTCTCCCCGGCGTCCGGACGCACCTCGAGGCCGTGGGCCTTGAGGCCCGCCACCACGGCCGGGTCCATGCCCTTCTCCACCGAGACCACGCTGCCCCGGGCCACCACATTGGGCAGGTTCACCGCCGCCTGCAGGGACAGCTTCCAGTCGATCCAGCCCACCACCGTCTTGGCCACATAGGCGACGATGGAATTGCCCCCCGGCGACCCGAAGGCCGCCACCGGCCGCCCGTGGTCATCGAACACGATCACCGGGGACATGGACGAGCGCGGCCGCTTGCCCGGACCCGGGGCATTGGCGGCGGGACGGCCGTCCGGGCCGGTGGGGCCGGAGAAGTCGGTGAGCTGGTTGTTCAGGAACATCCCCGCCGCCATCCGGCCGGAGCCGAAGATGGACTCCACCGTGGTGGTCATGGAGACGATGTTGCCCTTGCGGTCGATGATCACGAAGTGGGTGGTGCCCCCCGGCTCGTGGGTGCCGTCGCGTCCCGGCGACGGCGCCCCCGGCGGTCGTCCCGGGGCCGGGGCCGCGGCGCCGGTGACGGGGATCAGGGCCGCCCGGGTCGCCCCGTAGGCGGGGTCCAGCAGTCCGTCCACCGGGGTGGTGACCGCATCGGGGTCGCCTTCGTAGAAGTCCCGGTCCGCATAGGCGAGGCGGCTCGCCTGGGCGAACAGGTACCAGGCTTCCGGATCCGTCGGCCCGCGCCGGGCGATGTCGGTGTGGTCGAGGATGTTGAGGATCTCCAGCACGCCGACGCCGCTGGCGGGCGGCGGGGCGGTGCAGATGCGGTAGCCGTGATAGGGGCGGCACAGGGCGGGCATCACCTCCGGTGCATAGGCGTCGAGATCGGCCTGGGTCAGGGCCCCCGGGATCGGGCCCGCCGCGACACTGGCGAGGATCGCCGCGGAGGTCTCGCCGGTCAGCAGACCCTTCGGTCCCTCGGCGGCGATCCGCGACACGGTGCGGGCATAGGCGGGGTTGCGCATCGTGTCCCCCGCCCCGTACCGCGTCCCGTCCGGTCGGGTGAAATAGGCCGTGGCCGCCGGCGTGTTGGCCATGGGATAGCTGCTGTTCATGGCCGCGCCCATGCGCCCCGGCACCCTGAAGCCGTCCCGCGCCAGGTGCTCGGCATCGGTCCACAGGGAGGCCCAGGGCCGCCGGCCGTGGTCGGCATGGGCCCGGGCCAGCATCGGCACCACGCCGGGCGCGCCGGTGGACCGGCCGGACATGATGGCGGCCAGCTTGCCCAGTTCCTTGCCCGTCTCGTCGAAGAACAGCTGGGGCGTGGCCGTGGACGGGGCCTTTTCCCGGCCGTTATAGACCGTCGTGCGGTGGGTCTTCGCATCGTGATAGACGAGGAAGGCGCAGCCGGTCAGGCTGGTGCTCTGGGGTTCCTCCAGCCCCAGCACGGCCTGCACGGCCACGGCCGCGTCCACGGCACTGCCCCCGGCCCGCAGGACCTTCAGTCCCGCCTCCGCCGCGTCCGGCTCCGCGGCCACCACCAGGGCCCGGGAGGCGGCAGGCCGGGCGGGTGTCCGGGCCATGGCGGATGGCGCGGTGACGGCCGTGAAGAGGCCCAGGGCGAGGCCAAGGGAGAGGGGCAGGACGAGCCGTCCGGCATGGGCTCCGGTCCGGTCCGGTTGGAGTGCGGCGATCATCGGCGGGTCCCTTCACGCAGCGGCTGGACGCCGCCCTCCGAGGCGCATACTCCGGCCGGTCGCGGCGGTGCAAGCGGTCCTGTGTCCGGGGTCGGCGAACCCCGCGACCGGCCGGTCGGACAGCGAAGGGACAGGCCGAATAAAAATCCCGCGGACCGGGTTGCGCTCATCCCGCCAACTCGCTAGGTTCCGCGCCCTCGCCCTAGGGTGACAGCGCGCCCGTAGCTCAGCTGGATAGAGCATCAGACTACGAATCTGAGGGTCGGACGTTCGAATCGTTCCGGGCGCGCCAATACACTTCCCACACATGAGTTGACGCAAACGTCCTGGCCGGGGCCCGGCAGGTCGTGGATCCCGTCGGCGGAGACGGGTTGCAGGGCGACAGGGCCTGAAGCCCTGCGGCCTAGAGCAACATGGGATGCGTCGGGGTCTGCTTCGGCAGGCTGATCAGGATGCGGGTGCCCCGAAATCCGGACCCGGCCGTCCCGTGAACCGGGCTGGCGGCGGCGATGCGGCCGTCCATCGCCTCGATCAGGCCCTTGGCGATCGACAGGCCCAATCCCGCGCCCGGACCGCTGCCGGACGCCGCTGCCGGGCGATGGAACCTGTCGAAGACCCGTTCCAGTTCCGCCGTGGGAATCCCCGCGCCCTCGTCCTCGATGCTGATGACGATGTTGGATCGGTCCTCATAGGCGGCCACGGTCACGGGCTCACCCGCCGGGCTGCCGGCCGCGGCGTTCTCGAGGATGTTCACGAGGGCCTGTTCCAGCAGCGCCGGGTCGGCGAGACCGGCGGACAGGTCTGCCGGAAAGTCGCAGGTGACCGGATGCTCCGGCGCGCGCCGACGAACCCGGTCGACCGCCCGGGAGATCACCGCGCGCACATCGGTCCGGTCCCGCCGGGTCTTCAGGTTGCCGCCGTCCAGGTCCATCATGTCCTGGAGGTTGCCCACATAGCGTTCCAGACGTTGGGCCTCGTCGTGAAGGGACGACAGGAGATCCGTCCGGGCCGTTTGGTCGAGGGACCGACGACCGTCGATCAGCGTCGCCGCCGCGCCGGCCACCGTCGCCAGGGGGGCCCGGAGATCGTGGCTGATCGAATCCAGCAGCGCGGCGCGAAGCTGGTCGGACCGGCGCACGGCCTCGTGTTCGACGGCCCCCGCCGCAAGCTCTGCCCGTTCGATCGCGACGGCGCCCTGGCCCAGCAGGGCCTGCAGCAGCCGTTCCTCCGCCGATCCGCGACGAAGCCGCCCGGCCCCCATTCCGGCCTCCACTCCGGCCACCCCGACCCGGTCCCTGAGGCCCTGGAGCGGCAGGAACGTCCAGTCGATCTGGGGCAGCGTCCCGGTCCCCGCGCCGGCGGGTTCGCCCCGCTCCCAGGCCCAGCGGGCGGCGGTCATGGCCGTGGCATCCAGGGCGGCGGGGGCGGGCGCGCCTGCGGCGATCTGGATCTCGCCGTTCATGGGCAGGAGCACCACGGTCGTGCCGGATCCCGCCGCGGCCAGCTGTTCCGCCAGCGTCCGCGCCGCCGCGTCCCGGGTCGCGACCGCCGACAGGTTCTGGCTTGCGACCAGAAGCGCCGTGACCGCGCTGGCCCGGCGCTCGGCCGCGGCCGCCTGGTCGCGGACCCGTCCGGCCAGGCCGCCGGTCACGAGGGCGACGCCGAAGAAGACGGCAAAGGTGAACAGGTCCGCCGGGTTGCCGATCACCATGGACAGGCGGGGTTCGAGGAAGAAGAAGTTGAAGGTCAGGGCCGCGAGGGCCGAGGCCAGAAGCGCGGGCCACAGGCCGAATCCGAGGCCGGTGACCACCACGCTGACGAGGAAGATCATCGCCAGGTTGGCGCCCTTGTTGAACTGGTCCACCAGGCCCGCAATGCCATTGGCCGACCCCACCGAGACCAGGGCGACGGTCACGCCCCGCCACTCCCGCCGCAGGACCGGCCGGGGCAGCCGCCAGGGCTCCTCGGCGAGACCCTGGTCGGTGACGATGTGCAGCGCGGCCCCGGAAAGGCCCTCCATCAGAGTCCGGGGCAGGGACCGCTGCCACAGGGTGGCGAGGCGCCTCGGCCGTGACCGCCCCACGACGATCTGGGTGACGTTCTGGCGACGCGCGAAATCCAGGATCGTCGCGGCCACGTTCTCGCCGGACAGCAGGATGGTGGCGGCCCCCAGCTGTTCCGCCAGGCGCAGGGCCTCGGCGCGGCGGTCGATGGCGTGCGGCTCCAGCACGGGCTGGTCCGGCCGCTCCACATGCGCCACCGTCCAGGGGGCATCCCCGATCATGTCGGAGATCCGCCGCCCCTGCCGCACGAGGCTGGACGCCATCGCATCGCTGTCGATCAGGACCAGGATCCGCTCGCCGGCGGCCCAGGGGCCTGTGATGCCCTGCCGCCGCATCACGCCCAGCAGCTGGTCATCCACCGTCTGCGCCGCCCGCCGGAGCGCCATCCATTGTCGGGGCGAGCCCCGGTGCTCTTGTC
>DAINBM010000055.1:0-5824 GCA_036732965.1 Caulobacteraceae bacterium
GGCTTCCGCAGCCCGGGGTTTGTCGTCTCTGGATGGGGCTCACGCCCACGACCGGAAAGCCGCCCATGTCCACCGTCGAAGACCGCCTGACCGCCCTTGGCATCGTCCTGCCGGAACCCGTGGCACCGGTGGCCAACTACGTGCCCTTCGTGCAGACGGGATCGCAGCTGTTCATCTCCGGCCAGGTGTCGCTTGACGCGTCCGGCGGCATCAAGGGCACCGTCGGGACCGAGGTGGACGAGGCCACGGCCAAGGCCGCCGCCCGGATCTGCGGCATCAACCTGATCGCCCAGATGAAGGCCGCCCTGGGCGACCTCGGCCGCGTCCGCCGGGTGGTTAAGCTCGGCGGCTTCGTCCAGGCCGGGCCGGACTTCTTCGCCATTCCCGCCGTCGTGAATGGCTGCAGCGACCTGATGGTCGAGGTGTTCGGCGATGCCGGGCGCCATGCCCGTTCCGCCGTCGGCGTCTACCGCCTGCCCCTGAACTTCTCGGTGGAGGTCGACGCCGTGGTGGAGGTGGCATGAGCCGCAAGGCCCAGCCGCACATTGCCGATTTCGGCGAGGCCTGGCCGCGGCTGGCCGGCCCGGCCATTGCCCACCGGGGCCTGTGGACGCCCGACGGGGTGCCGGAGAACAGCCTGGCGGCCTTCCAGCACGCGGCGGAACAGGGTTTCGGGGTGGAACTGGATGTCCAGATCACCGCCGATGGCGAGGCTGTGGTGTTCCATGACGCCACGCTGGAGCGGATGACCGGTACGACGGGCCGGGTCTGTGACCTCGCCGCCCGGGACCTGCAGGCGCTGAGGCTCGGCGGCTCCGACGAGACCATCCCGACCCTGGCGGAGGCCCTGGCGGTGATCGGTCACCGGGCCCTGGTGCTGGTCGAGCTCAAGACCCCCCCGGGTGCGGTCGGCCCCCTGGAACGGCGGGTGCATGACGTGCTGCTGGACCACAACGGGCCGGTGGCGCTGATCGGCTTCAACGCCTACAGCCATGCCTGGTTCGCCGATCACCATCCCAAGCTCCTGCGCGGCCTGAACAGCCACGCCTATGCCGATGGCGAGGGGCGCATGTCCGCCGACGCCATCCGGTCCCTGCGGGCACTGGAGCACGTGCAGATCGCCCGACCGCACTTCCTGGCCCTGGGCCTCGACATGCTGCCGAGCCCGGAGGCGGACGCCCTGCGCGACGGCGGCATGCCCGTGCTGGCCTGGACGGTGCGGTCGCCGGACGCCTGGCACCGGGTCGAGGCCCACTGCGACAATCTGATCTTCGAAGGATTCCTCCCCTGAGCGGCGGGGGCGGCCAGCGGGTGATCCGCTCCCACGGGGCGATCTCGGACATCGGCCGGGCCGCGTGGGACAGCTGTGCCGACGCCCCCGACCACAAGGGCAATCCCTTCATCCGCTACGACTTCCTTCACGCGCTGGAGGAGAGCGGCTGCGTCAGCGCCCGGGCAGGCTGGAAGCCGCAGCACCTGAGCGTCAGCGACGCCGACGGGCGGGTGCTGGGCGTCATGCCCCTCTATCTGAAGAGCCACAGCCAGGGGGAATACGTCTTCGACCACAGCTGGGCCGACGCCTATATGCGCGCGGGTGGACGCTACTATCCCAAGCTGCAGTGCGCGGCCCCCTTCACCCCCGCCACCGGCCCCCGGCTGATCACGGCAGAGGGGGAGGGGCGGGCGGGCGTCGAGGAGGCCCTGCTGCACGGGGCCGTGGCCCTGACCGACCAGATCGGGGCCTCCAGCCTCCACATCACCTTCCTGACAGAGGGCGAGTGGACCCGGGCGGGCGCAGCGGGGCTGCTGCAACGTCGGGACCAGCAGTATCACTGGCACAATCGGGACTATGCGGATTTCGAAGGCTTCCTGGCGCAGCTGTCCTCCAACCGCCGCAAGAACATCCGCAGGGAGCGGCGGGATGCCCAGGCGGGGCTCGAGATCGTGGCGGTCACCGGACCGGACCTGACCGAAGAGCACTGGGACGCCTTCTTCGCCTTCTACATGGACACCGGCGGGCGCAAGTACGGACGGCCCTATCTGAACCGCCTGTTCTTCTCCCTGCTGGGGGAGCGGATGGCCGACCGGGTCATGCTGATCCTGGCCCGGCGGGCGGGGCGCTGGATCGCCGGGGCGCTCAACCTCCTGGGCGACGACTGCCTCTATGGCCGGAACTGGGGCTGTATCGAGGACGTGCCCTTCCTGCATTTCGAGGTCTGCTACTACCGGGCCATCGAGGAGGCGATCCGCCTCGGTCTGGCCCGGGTGGAGGCGGGCGCGCAGGGGGAGCACAAGATCGCGAGGGGCTATCTGCCCGCGTCGGTGTTCTCCGCCCACTATATCGCCGATCCGGCCCTGCGCGAGCCGGTGGCCCGGTACCTCGACCGGGAGCGGGATGCGGTGGAACGCGAGATGGACTACCTCACCGAGGAATATTCCCCCTTCCGCCAGGCGGGGCCGACCCCGCCGAAGGAGGGGTGAGGGGGCATCCGCTCCCCAGCCGCCTAGCCCCCCGATCCAACACGGAGCCCCGCCATGAGCCTCACCGGCACGTATGATCCCGCCAATGTCTTTGCCCGGATGCTGCGGGGCGAGATCCCGGCCACCAAGGTCTATGAGGATGCCGAGACCCTCGCCTTCATGGACCTGTTCCCCCAGTCCCGCGGCCATGTGCTGGTCATTCCGAAGACGGTGCAGGCGCGCAACTTCCTGGAGCTGGACCCCGCCGTCGTCGCGCCCCTGATGCTGACCGTGCAGAAGGTGGCCCGGGCGGTGACGGCGGCCCTGAAGCCCGATGGCGTGACCATCCTGCAGTTCAACGGGGCCCCCGCCGGACAGACCGTGTTCCATCTGCATTTCCACATCATCCCCCGCTGGGCGGGCGAGGAGATGAAGGGCCACGGGACGGCCCCCATGGCGGATCCGCAGAGCCTGGCGGTCCTGGCCGAGCAGATCCACGCCGCCATCACCTGATCCGGTGATCCGCGGCGGCAGACGCAGGAAATTCCGGACCCAGCCCCAGATTTTCTCCATTGCCACCTGGGCCTGAAAACAGGCTCTAGACGCGGAACCCCTTCGCCCGGCGAAGCGGAGCGGGACGAGGCGTGTGCGGATGGCCACAGCAATTTTAAACGGGAGACGAGCCTGGCGGCCCCGGTCCGCGGTGCCCGGGCTTGGGCTGACGCTCGGCGGGACCCTCACCAGCCTGTCCCTGGTGGTGCTGATCCCCCTGGCGGCGGTGGCGGCCCGGGCCCTGAGCCTGTCGCCGGAGACCTTTGTCCGGGTGGCCTTCTCGCCGCGCGCGGTCCACGCCTATGAGCTGTCCCTGGGGGCCGCGCTGGTCGCTGCGGGCATCAATGCGCTGATGGGAATCGTCACCGCCTGGGTGCTGGTCCGCTACCGCTTTCCCGGTCGAAGGCTGCTGGACGCCCTCGTCGACCTGCCGTTTGCCCTGCCCACGGCGGTGGCGGGGATCTCGCTCGCCACCCTCTATGGTCCCAATGGCTGGCTGGGCGCCCCCCTGGCCAGGGCCGGGATCACGGTGGCCAACACCGTGGTTGGCATCGTGGTGGCCCTGACCTTCATCGGCCTGCCGTTCGTGGTGCGGACGGTGGAGCCGGTCCTGCGCGACCTCGCCGCCGATGTGGAGGAGGCGTCCGCGAGCCTCGGGGCGACCCGTCTGCAGACGCTGGCCCGGGTGGTGGCACCAGCCCTTGCCCCCGCCTGGATCACCGGCTTTTCCCTGGCCTTTGCCCGGGGGGTCGGGGAATACGGATCGGTGATCTTCATCGCCGGTAACATGCCCTATCGCTCCGAGATCACGCCGCTGCTGATCACCATGGAGCTCGAGCAGTTCGACTATGCCGCGGCCTCCGCCATCGCCCTCGTCATGCTCGGTCTGAGCTTCTCCCTGCTGCTGGTGGTCAACGCCACCCAGGCCTGGATGCGGCGGAGCACCCTGCCATGACCGGACCGGTCCCCTCCTCGATCCCGGCCGCGATCCCGGCCTCGATCCCACGGCGCGCCGATGGGGATCCCCTGTGGGTCCGCGCCCTCGCCCTGACCATCGTGGTCGGGTTTCTGGGGCTGATGATCCTGCTGCCCCTGGCCACCGTGTTCGTCCAGGCCCTGTCCCGGGGACTGGCCCCCGCCTGGGAGGCGGTCCGCGAGCATGATGCCCTGGCGGCCCTGCAGCTGACCCTGCTGATCGCCGCGATATCGGTGCCCTTCAATGCGGTGTTCGGCATCTGTGCCAGCTGGGCGGTGGCCAAGCACGTGTTTCCGGGCAAGAGCCTGCTGGTCAGCCTCATCGACCTGCCCTTCTCGGTCTCGCCGGTGGTGGCGGGGCTGATCTATGTGCTGGTGTTCGGCATGCAGGGCTGGTTCGGCCCCTGGCTGCAGGCTCACAACATCACCATCATCTTCGCGGTGCCGGGCATCGTCCTGGCCACCATCTTCGTGACCTTCCCCTTCGTGGCCCGGGAGCTGATCCCGCTGATGGAGGCACAGGGTACCGACGAGGAGGAGGCGGCGGTGTCCATGGGGGCGTCCGGCCTTGTGACCTTCCTGCGGGTGACCGCCCCCAACATCCGCTGGGGACTCGCCTACGGCATCCTGCTCTGCAATGCCCGGGCAATGGGGGAGTTCGGGGCCGTCTCGGTGGTGTCGGGCCACATTCGCGGCCGCACGGACACCATGCCCCTGCATGTGGAAATCCTGTACAACGAGTACGACTTCGTCGGGGCCTTCGCGGTGGCCGGTCTGCTGTGCCTGATGGCTCTGGCGACGCTGGCCCTGAAGACCCTGCTGGAGATCGCCCGTCCGGAGCTGGACAGTCATGGCGTATGAACCCGGGGACCTGCCCCCCGCGGGGGTGTCGGAGGATCGAACCGTGACCACCCGACAGCCGCCGTCGCTGCCCGAGCCGCGTGCGCCCCTGGGCATCCGTGTGGAGTCCGTGCGCAAGTCCTTCGGCCGCTATCCCGCCCTCAATGATGTCAGCCTGGATGTCCGGCCAGGCGAACTCCTGGCGCTGCTCGGTCCGTCCGGGTCGGGCAAGACGACCCTCCTGCGGCTGATCGCCGGCCTCGATTTTCCAGAGGCGGGCGGCATCCTGTTCGACGGGGCCGACGTGACCTTCGCCGCTGCCGCCCAGCGGGGCGTGGGGTTCGTGTTCCAGCAATACGCGCTGTTCCGGCACATGACCGTGGCCCGAAACATCTCCTTCGGTCTCGATGTCCGAAAGCGCGGCACCCGGCCGCCCCCCGCCGTCCGCAAGGCCCGGGTGGAGGCGCTGCTCCGGCTCGTGGAGCTCGATGGCCTCGGCGACCGCCGTCCGTCACAACTGTCCGGCGGCCAGCGGCAGCGGGTGGCGCTGGCCCGGGCGCTTGCCGTGGAGCCGCGGGTGCTGCTGCTGGACGAGCCCTTCGGCGCCCTTGATGCCACCGTGCGCAAGGCCCTGCGGCGGGAACTGCGCCGCATCCACGCCGCCACGGGGGTGACCACCCTGTTCGTCACCCACGATCAGGACGAGGCGCTGGAGCTCGCGGACCGGGTCGCGGTGCTCAACAAGGGCCGGATCGAGCAGGTGGGCACTCCGTCGGAGGTCTATGCCGCGCCGGCCTCGGCCTTCGTCGCGGGCTTCGTGGGCGAGGCCAACCGGTTCGAGGGCGACGTGACCGCCGGCCTGTTCCGCTCCGGCGCGATCCGCCTGCCGGCGACCGGGATCGAGGGTCCCGCAGTGGCCTTTGTCCGGCCGCACACGGTGCGACTGGCCGTGCAACCCGGCGCGCCCGGCAGCGTGGCGGCGGGCCTGCGCACCGAG
>DAINBM010000055.1:5834-10808 GCA_036732965.1 Caulobacteraceae bacterium
CGGCCCCGTCACCCGCTGCGAGGCCCGTCTGGCGGACGGACGGGACGTGGAATTCGTCCTCGACCATGCGGTCGCAGACGGCCTGCCCCCGGCGGGGGACGCGATCTGGTTGGGCTTCGAGATCGGCCACGTTTTCGCCGCGCCCTGACGATCTATTCGGGGGGAGTTCGGGTGACATCCGGGCGCATGCTCGCTAAACCGTCAGGCACCACGGGCGAGGCATGACATCGGCGAGGGCATGAAGCGGCGGATGCGGCAAGGACGGACCGGTGGGGGGATGGCAGTCGCCGTCGCGCTGCTCGCTGTCGTCCCTGCAGCGACGCCGTCCGGGGCTGCGGACCGACCCGAAAAGAAGGCGCTGGTGCAGGGCATCGACAATCGCCCCCTGCGCGAGGAACTGGAGCGCGCCATCGGCGAAAGCCTGTCTCCGGCCCACTCGCGGATCGAGGCCCGACGTCGTGCCCGGGATGCGCAGGAGGCCGCCGAACTGCTGCTGCGCTCCGAAGGCTTCTACGACTACGCCATCGAGACGGACATCACCGACGGGGATCACCCGCAGGGCATTGTCCGGATCACGCTGGGCCCCCGGACCCATTTCGGTCCCATCCGCATCCAGTGGCAGAAGGTGCCCCCGGACCCGGACACCGTCCAGGCCGCCTCCGCCGCCATCGATCTGCGCACCGGTGCCTCCGCCCGGGCCGAGGACGTGGTGGAGGCCCAGGCCCGGATCCTGTCCACCCTGCAGGCGCGGGGCTATGCCGATGCCCGGGCGTCGGCGCCGGACGTGGTGGTGGACCATGCCGACACCAGCATGAGCCCGACCTTTCTGGTGGAGGCCGACCAGCGGGTCCGTGTGGGCGGCCTGACCTTCAGCAACCCGAAGCAGCGCACCGATCCGGCCTTCATCCGGCGCCTCGCCCCCTGGAAACCCGGTGAGGTCTATCAGCCCAATGCCATCGCCGAGCTGGAACACCGGCTGCTGGACACCGGTGTCTATGACAGTGTCACCGTGGCCCTGGTGTCGCGCCCGGACAGCGCCGCGGATGCGCCTTCGCCGGATACCGACGCGCTTCGGCCGGTGGTGGTGAACCTGTCGGAACGCTCCAAGCATGCCCTGGACTTCACGGCGGGTTACTCCACCAGTGAAGGGACCGATTTCGACGTGCGCTGGTCCGACTTCAACCGGTTCCGCCGGGCGGACACGCTGGTCTATGAGGCGAGACTGGCCACCATCGACAGCCGCGCCGGTGTCGAATGGTCCGCCCCCCACTTCCTGACCCCGGGGGAGACGCTGAAGCTGACCGGGAACTTGTTCCGGACGGTCGCGCCCGCCTATACCGAACAGGGGGCGGTGGTCAGCACCGACCTGACCCGGCGGTTCCGCACCACGAGCTTCGTGACCGAAGGGGCGTCGGTGACCAGCTCGCAGGTGATCGACAAGGAAACCGGCAGGATCCGCATTGTCACCGTGCGACTGGTGGGGGCCCTGGCGCTCGACCATTCCGACAACCCGCTGGACCCCCGGCAGGGCTGGAAGCTGGAGGCGCATGTCACGCCGACGGACATCCAGGGGGATGAGCAGCAGGTCTATCTCAAGAGCCAGCTGCAGGTGACCGGATATGTGCCCCTCGACCGCCGGCGGGACTGGGTGGTGGCCGGGCGTCTGCACGTGGGATCGATCATCGGCGGCACCATTCCCGGCGTCCCGGCACCGGACCGGTTCTTCGCCGGGGGCGGCGGTTCGGTCCGTGGCTATTCCTATCAGGACATCGGGCCGCACTATGCGGACAACACCCCCATCGGCGGCCTGTCCCTCACCGAGACCTCGGTGGAACTGCGGCGGCGCTTCGGGAGCAGCCCCTGGGGTGCGGTGCTGTTCTTCGACGCAGGGTCGGTGGCCGAGACCGTCAATCCCGATTTCCGCCACGTGGATACAGCCCTTGGGATCGGTTTGCGCTATCATCTCAACTTCGCGCCCATCCGGGCCGACCTGGCATTCCCGCTCCAGAAGGCGTCCAACAGTGGTCAGCAGCCGTTTCAGATCTATCTGAGCATCGGCCAGAGCTTCTGACGGACATCCCCTTGCAGACCGAGCCCCCCGCCTCCCCCCAGGAACCTGATCCGACCGCGTCCGCGCCGGACCCGGACGCCCGCGACGAATTCATCCTGCCGGCCGACGACAGCTGGATCGGTCTGGTGTTCAAGGGCCTGGCGCTCGTGCTCCTCGGGCTGGTTCTGCTGGTCGCCGGGGCGAGGGTCGCCGTGCTCACCGATCCCGGCCGGGCCTTCGTGATGGGGCTGGTGGAGGGGCTGCCCCTGGGGCCGGCCGGACGCCTGCATGTGGACGGGCTCAAGGGCGACCTGTTCGGCCGGTTCTCGCTCGCGCGCCTGCAGGTGATCGACAAGCGGGGGGCCTGGCTGGACGGACGGAACCTGTCCCTGACCTGGGCCCCGGAGGAACTGGCGGCCCGGCGCCTGCGGATCCACGACCTGGCCGCCGATCATCTGGCGGTGCTGCGCCAGCCGGTGCTGACGGCCCGCCAGGGGGGCGGACCGACGACCCTGCCGGTGTCGATCATCATCGACCGGGCGCGGATCGCGCTGGAGACCCGGCCCGAAGCCACGGTGGTGCCGGGCTTCTGGGATATCACCGGACGTGTGCACGTCCGTCGCTCGGCGGGGTTTGACGGCCTCGTCCGCGCCACCAGCCGACTGCGCAAGGGGGACGGTCTCGCCGCCCGGTTCCGGATCGGCGATCCGGACCGGCTGGAGCTGCAGGCCGAGGCGAGGGAATCGGCGGGCGGTGCCCTGGCCGGTGCGGTCGGCCTGCCGGTCAGCCAGCCCTTTCGTGTCCGGGTTGATCTCAGCGGTGCCAACTCGGCGGCCAAGCTGAGCGTGCTGACCCGGTCGGGGGCTGAGACACCCCTGGTCGTCGAGGCCAGCTGGGGCAAGGACGGAGCCACCATCGATGCCCGGTCGCGGCTCGGCGACTCCACCCGGACGGAGATGTTTGCCAAGCGGATCGGACCGTTCGCGCACCTTGCCATTTCCGCGCGCAGGATCGCGGGCGACCGGTACCGGGCCGATGTCCGGCTGGTCGGTGATCTGGCCGCGCTGGAGGCCCATGGCCCGTTCAACATGAAGACCTGGCGGGCCGAGGGCATGGACCTGTCGGTGGCGGTGGATGAACTGACCCGCTGGTGGGTTCCGGTGCCGCATATCGGCCCGACGCGGACACGGGGCGTGCTGACCGGGGACATCGACAGCTTCGTCTACAAGGGCGATGGCGTGTCGGAGAAGATCGAGCAGAGCGGCTATACCCTTGCCCGGGCGGCCGGGCCGCTGACCTTCAGCCACGACCGCGGCGAGTTTCGCATGATCTCGGACCTCAAGGGCACGGGCGGCGGCGGAGACGGGCTGCTCTGGACCCTTCTGGGCACCTCACCCGTGGTGCATCTGGACGGCGGACGGATCCGCGACGGGCGCTATCTGTTCCACGATCTGAAGGTGGCCGGGTCCCACGCGCATCTGGAGGGGCGGGGGGGCTGGGGCCTGTTCGGCGGGCTGGAGTTCAAGGGTCAGGCCGTGATCGAGGGCATCGGTCTCGGCCGCGCGGGCAAGGGCACCCTGACCGGATCCTGGCTTGCCACCATGCCCCACGGCAGCGAGGACTGGCAGCTGAAGGCCGAGGCCCGCGGCCACGAGCTGGTCACGGGCGCGGCGGAATTCGACCGTCTGGTCGGCGAGGCCCCGGTGGTGACCAGCACGGCCCAATGGACCGCCCGGGGGCTGGAAGTCTCGCACGCCACCGTCAACGGCCAGGCCATCCATGCCGACCTGCGGGGTCTGCTGGACCGGGAGGGCGTGCTGGCCATGGACGTGGACTGGGCCGCATCCGGCCCGTTCGGGGTCGGCGGGGTGGAGATTGCCGGAGCCGCCCACGGGGCGGGACGGGTGTCGGGCAATGTCATCACCCCGAGGGCCGATCTGACCGCGGATCTGACCTCCGTCGATGCCGGGCGGCTGGTCGTGACACCGGCCCGGCTGATGCTGACCTTCATCAAGGCCGACCACGAGGTCGACGGGGCGGTGGCCGTCGAGGGGCCGAGCAATTTCGGTCCGGCCAGCGCCAAGGCCGCGTTCCGGTTCACCGACACCGGCTTCGAGATGCACGACATTGCCGCCGACGCGGGCGGGTTGAAGATCTCCGGGGCCGTGACCCTCAGGGATGGGCTGGCCACGTCCGCCGACCTGCAGCTGGCCGCCACCACCGGGGCCTTCCTGACCAGCGGTCGGGTGACCGGGGCCCTGCGGTTGACGGGACAGGGGGATCAGACCAGCGCCGTGGTGGCCCTCGATGGGGTCAATGTCCAGTTGCCCGGCATGGCCGGCATCGTGCGCAAGGTGAAGCTGAATGCCCGGGGTCCGCTGGACCGGTTGCCCTTCGACGTGCTGGCGGACTCCAACGATCCCGTCTCATGGAAGTTCCAGGGCAGCGGCCTGTTCACCCATCCCGGTCGACCGGACATCACCCTGTCGGGCTCGGGTCGGGTGCGGCGGGCGGATTTCAGGTTGCTGGAGCCGGCCACGATCCGCTGGGGAGAGACCGATCACGCCATCCGGGCCCGCGCGGCCCTCTCGGGCGGGGAGGTGGAGTTCGATGGGGCGGCGGTGGGGGATCGGCTGGACGGCCGCGTCCGTGTCAGCCGCGTGAACCTGCAGGGTCTCACGGACGACTATGTGGGTCTGGTCAGCGGGACGGCATCGGCCAGCGGGACCGGTCCGCACCTGACGGGGCGGCTGGACGCCCAGCTCGAGAACGCCCGCAGCCGCGACGCCCCGGCCGATCAGGCCCTGGCGGCGACCCTGGCGGTCAATCTGGCGGACACGCGGCTGCAGGTCAGCGCCAATGCCACCAACAGCAACGGCCTGAAGGCCGATGTCAGTCTCGACCTGCCGTCGGAGGCCGCCGCC
>DAINBM010000056.1:0-10807 GCA_036732965.1 Caulobacteraceae bacterium
GGTGGGGCTGGGTGTGGCGGCGGGGCTGATGCTGTGGCGCTGCATCGCCCTGACCCACCCCCGGCGACAACCTCCGATCTGATCGCTGTTAAGAATCCCCATTGCCGCGGGGGGACGTCGCCCGTAGCATCCCGCATCCCTTGTCCTGGAGCACCTCCCCATGTCCCGCACAGCCTTTGTCACCGGCGGCACCGGCTTTGTCGGCCTGAACCTCGTCCAGCAGTTGATGGCGGGAGACTGGGATGTCACCGCCCTGCACCGGACCTCGTCGGACCTGACCTATCTGAAGCGCTTCAACCCGCGGCTGGCGGTGGGGGAGATCACGGACCCCGCCTCCCTCATGGCGGCCCTGCCCCAGGGCACGGACACGGTCTTCCATGTGGCCGGCAACACCAACATGTGGCGCAAGCGGAACGCCCAGCAGACCCGGGACAATGTGGAAGGTACCCGCAACGTGGTGGAGGCCTGCCTCGCCCGCGGCGTCCGCCGCCTGATCGTCACCTCCTCCATCTCGGCCTATGGCGGCGTGTCCGGCGCGGTCACGGAGGAGACGCCCAGCCTCGCGGCCCAGTCCTGGGTGAACTACGAAAAGACCAAGTGGCAGGCGCAGGAACTGGCGCTCGCCGCCGTGCCCCGGGGGCTGGAGGTGGTGGTCCTGCAGCCCGGTGCCATCATGGGCCCCTATGACATCGGCACCTGGTCCCGGATGTTCCTGATGGTGCGGGACGGCAAGCTGCCGGGTGTGCCCCCGGCGACCCTGAGCTTCACCCATGTCCGCGAGTGTGTCGCCGCCCACATCGCCGCCGCCGACCGGGGCGAGAACGGTGGCCAATACATCCTGGCGGGGGAGAGCGCGACCATGCTGCAGCTGGTGCAGGAGATCGCCCGACTGCTGGGCAAGCCGGTGCCCACCGCCGAGACCCCGGTCTGGGCGGTGAAGACCATCGCTGCCGTGGGCGATTTCCTGTCGACCTTCACCGGCAAGGAGCCGTCCTTCACGCCGGAGATGGCCGAGGGCCTGGGCGGGTCCTTCTCCGTCACCTCGGCCAAGGCGATCCGCGACCTGGGCTACAGCGTGGTGCCGCTGAAGACCATGGTGCGGGACTGCCATGACTGGATGGTGGCCGAGGGGCGGATCTAGTCCCCGCCTCGCCACCCGGACGCGGGCGAGGCCCGGCCCGAAGGACGCGCCTGCCCTAACCCATCCGCGCCTTGATGAAGGCCCCGGCATCGGCCAGCGCGGTCCGGGCATCGGTCAGGACCGGGTGGAAGAAGTGCCAGACGTGGATCATCTCCGGCCACACCTCCAGGCGGACCGGAACCTCCGCCGCCCCCGCCACGCCGGCCAGCTGGATCGAATCATCCAGCAGGGTCTCCGCCGAGCCCACCTGGATCAGCAGGGGCGCGAGCCCCTTCAAGTCCCCGTGGATCGGCGCCGCCAGCGGCGAACGCACATCCTGGCCGTTGAGATAGAGCCCCGCCCAGGCCAGCAGGGCCTGGCCCTGGACCATCGGGTCCTCGGCCGCCTTCCCCTGGATGCTGGCCCCGCGGGACTCCATGTCCACCCACGGGCTGATGGCAAAGCCGCAGGCCGGTTGCGGCAGGCCCGCCTGCTTGGCTGCCAGGAGGGTCGCCACTGTCAGGCCGCCACCGGCGCTGTCCCCGGCAATGGCGATGTGCTGGGGCAAGATCCCCTGGTCCAGCAGGCCCTTGTAGGCGGCCAGCGCATCATCCACGGCGGCGGGGAACGGATGCTCAGGCGCCAGACGGTAGTCGATGGCCAGGGTCCGGGTGCCGGCGGACCGGCCGAGCTCCGACGCCAGATGCCGGTGGCTGAGGATCGAGCCGATCACATAGCCGCCCCCATGCAGATACAGAACGACCCGGTCCGCGGCGGCCGCGGGGGTCTGCGACCACTCCCCGGCCACGCCGCCGACGGTGGTGGAGGTCAGGGTCACATCGTCGGCAGTGGGGAACATGCCGCCCAGGCCGTCATACATCTGGCGCAGCTCAACCAGCCCCTCCGGCGCCGGGGACGCAGCCAGCATGGCGCGAATATTGGTGATTTCCGGATTGGCCAAGGTCGTCTCCCGTTCAGATCAGTGGTTCTTGCTTGTCGTGATTGCGGGGCGCCGCGAGGGCGATGTCAACGTTGCCGTTGCGTCGCCCTTGACACCCCTCCCGTCGCCGAGTGTCCTTCTCCCAACAAGAAGGATGTTCGGGATGGATCTGGCCTATGACGCGACCTACACGGCGTTCCGTGACGAGGTCCGCGACTTTCTCCGCGCCCACCGGGACCGCATGCCGACGCGCTTCGGCCATCGGCCCACGGACGAGCAGATCGCCTGGCAGACCCTGCTGATCGAGCACGGCTATGCCGCCCGGACGATCCCCAGGGCCTATGGGGGACACGGCGCCGAGCCGGACATCCTGAAGTCGCGCATCATCGCCGAGGTCTTCGCCGAGGCGGGCGCGCCGGGCGGGCTCGCCAACCAGGGCATCTCCATGCTCGTCCCCACCCTGCTGGAGCTGGGAACCGAGGCGCAGAAGACCGCCCTGATCCCGCCCACCCTGCGGGGGGAACTGGTCTGGTGCCAGGGCTATTCCGAGCCGGGGGCCGGCTCCGACCTCGCCTCGCTGAAGACCCGGGGCGAGGACGACGGTGAGAACTTCGTCATCAATGGCCAGAAGATCTGGACCTCCACCGCGCACGCCGCCGACATGATCTTCTGCCTCGTGCGCACCGAGCCGGACGCGCCCAAGCATGAGGGGATCAGCTATCTGATCTTCTCCATGAAGACCCCCGGGATCGAGGTGCGGCCCCTGCTGACCATGACCGGGGCGGCAGAGTTCAACGAGGTGTTCTTCACCGATGTGAAGGTCCCCAAGACCCAGATCGTGGGCGGCCGGGGCCAGGGCTGGTTCGTGGCCAATGCCACCCTCAAGCACGAGCGGGGCATGCTGGGGGACCCCAACGCCGCCCATGCCCGGCTGCAGGCCATCATCGAGATCCTGAAGACCGAGACCCTGGACGGCCAGCGGCTGATGGACCACCCCCTCTATCTGGACCGGCTGATGCAGCTGCAGGCGCGGGTGATCGCCATGCAGGCCAACGGGCTGCGCCTCTTGACCGCCGCCCAGCGCAAGGAGACGCCGGGCATGGCCGGGCTGATCGTCAAGCTGCAGGGCTGCGAGCTGAACCACCAGCTGGCGGCCCTGGCCATCGACGCCCTGGGGGAACTCGGCGTGCTCTATCACGGAAGTCCGCACCAGCGGGACGGCGGGGTCTGGCAGCACCGCTACATGTTCGACCTCGGCCTGATCATCGGCGGCGGCACCGCCCAGATCCAGAAGAACATCATCGCCGAGCGGGGGCTGGGCATGCCCCGGGAACCCAAGCTGGCCAAGGCTTGAGGGACAGGTCACATCATGGATTTCGCCCTCTCCCCCGACCAGATCGCCATGCAGGACAGCCTGGACCGCACGCTGGAGCGCATCGCGCCCCTCGACCGGGTCCGCCAGATCGCCGCCCAGGACCGGCCCACCGCCCCCGAGGTTCGCGCCGCCCTGGCGGAACTCGGCGCGCCTGCGGTGCTGGTGCCGGAGGCCCATGGTGGCCTGGGGCTGGGCGTCCTCGACGCCGCCCTGCTGGCCGAGACGCTCGGCCGGCACACAGCCTGCGCGCCCTTCCTCGGCCCTGCCCTGGCCGCCATCGCCCTCGACCTGTGCGGGAGCGAAGCCCAGAAGGCCGTCTGGCTGCCCCTGATCGCATCCGGGGAGGCGAGCTTCGGCGTGGCCATATCGGAGCCTGCCAGCGGTGCCCGCATGGCCGCAGGTGTGCGCTCGGAGAACGGTCGCCTGTCCGGTCAGGCCCTGTTCGTCATCGACTTTGACGCGGCTGCTGCCTTCATCGTCGCGGACGAGGCGGGTGGTCTGCACCTGGTGGCCGCCGACGCGCCGGGCCTGACGCACACGGCCCTCACCACCATCGACCGTACCCGCTCTGTCGGAGAACTGGTCTTCGGCGACGTGGCGGCCGAACGCCTGCCCGACGGCGACAGCCGGGCCGCCATCACAAGGATGCGGGACGTGGGCCGGGTGCTGCTGGCCGCCGACACCCTGGGCGCGGCCCAGCGGATGCTCGAGCGCGCGGTGGCCTATGCAGCGGAGCGCCAGCAGTTCGGCCGGGTGATCGGCTCCTTCCAGGCCGTGAAGCACCTGTGCGCTGAAATGGCAGCCGAGCTGGAGCCCGCCCGGGCCCTGGTCTGGTATGCGGCCTATGCGCAGGACGCCCTGCCCTCAGAGGCGACCCTGACGGCGGCCCATGCCAAGGCCCATCTGGGAGAGACCGGCCGCTTCGTCGCCCGGACGGCGACGGAGGTGTTCGGCGGCATCGGCATCACCGACCTTCTCGGCCTGCACTACGCCTTCAAGCGCATCGGCCTGGACCGGCAGCTGCTGGGTGCGCCGGAGCGGGCCCGTCGGGACGCCGCCGTGGCCCAGGGCTTCATCTGCGCATGATGGGATTTGTCAGGGCCGCCGGGCTCTGATCATATGCCGTCCAACAAACACGGTGACCGGCTCGATCCGGATCGCCGAATAAGACCAAAGGGAGAGACACGGCATGGTTCTCTGGAACTACGGCGACATACTGGACGGCATTTCCACAGTCGTGCCCCCGGAGGCCCCCGCCTATATCCACGGGGACCGGGTCATCACCTGGGGGGACGCGACCGCGCGCTCCAACCGGCTGGCCCGGGCGATCCTGGCCCGGGGGGCCGAGCCCGGCGACAAGATCGCCTTCTACATGCACAACCGGCCGGAATACTGCGAGACCCTGGCCGCAGGCTTCAAGGCCCGGCAGGTCCATGTGAACGTGAACTACCGCTACACCCCCGATGAGGTCTTCTACATCTTCGACAATTCCGATGCGAAGACCGTGGTTTACGGTCGGGAGTTCCGGGATAACATCAACGCCATCCGCCACCGCCTGACCCAGGTGAAGACCTTCATCGAGGTGGGCGAGGGCTGCGACTTCGCCGAGAGCTTCGAGACCCTCTGCACGACCGGTGACGGCTCGCCGCTGGACATCCAGCGCAGCCCCGACGACATGATGTTCATCTATACCGGCGGCACCACCGGCATGCCCAAGGGCGTGATGTGGACCCAGAACGACCTGCGCCAGATCACCATCCTGTCCGCCCAGGCCCTGGGCCCCGTGCCCCTGACCATGGAGGAGCTGCTGGAGTCGGTGCGCGCCGCAGGCCCGCCGCCGCCCAGCGTCATTGCCCCGCCCCTGATGCACGGCACGGGCCTGCTCACCGCCATCGGCGCCATGCTGGCCGGCGGCGCGGTGATCACCCTGCCCAGCCTGCACTTCAGCGCCGAGGAGATGCTCGACGTCATCGACCGCTGGAAGCCCGGCAGCCTGACCATTGTCGGCGACCCCTTTGCCCGGCCCATCGCCGAGGTGCTGGAGCGGGAGCCCGGCCGCTGGGACGTCTCCACCGTGGCCCGCGTCACCTCCTCCGGTGTGATGTGGAGCCTCGAGGTGAAGCGCACCCTCCTGAAGCACATGCCCCAGGCGATCCTGGGCGATGCCTTCTCCTCCTCCGAGGCCCTGGGCCTCGGCACCTCGCTGATGACGGCGGCGGGGGAGATCCAGACCGCCAAGTTCGCCCTGGGCGAACGGGCCCGGGTGTTCGACGAGAACGACCAGCCGGTCCTGCCCGGCTCCGGCGTCAAGGGCGTGGTGGCCGTGGGCCCGCCGGGTCCGGTGGGCTATTACAAGGATCCGGAAAAGACCGCCCGGACCTTCCGGATGATCGATGGGGTCCGCTATTCGATCCCCGGCGACTGGTGCCTGGTGGAAGAGGACGGCTCCCTCACCCTGCTGGGCCGGGGCTCTGCCTGCATCAACACCGCCGGGGAGAAGGTCTTCCCGGAGGAGGTGGAGGAGGCGCTGAAGACCCATCCCAGCGTCGCGGATGCCCTCGTCGTCGGCCTGCCCGACCCCAAGTGGGGCCAGTCCGTGACCGGCGTCGTGCACCTGCACCCCGGCCACACCCTGGACGAGGGGGCGCTGGTGCATCACGTGCGCCAGCACCTGGCCCCCTACAAGTCGCCCAAGCGGATCGTCACGGGGGAGGTCAATCTGCGGGCTCCCAACGGCAAGGCCGACTACAAGTCGGCCACGGATTTCGCCAAGGCCATGCTGGGCACCCCGACCTGATCCGCCGTAAACGTCAATAAAGACAATGTACAGACAGGATACCTTCATGCCCCGCATCAAGGCCAACGGGATCGAGCTGGAATATGTGATCGACGGGGCGGCGGAGGCCCGGCCCCTGCTGGCAATCATGGGACTGGGAGCGCAGCTGATCCGCTGGCCGCAGGCCTTTGTCGACCGTCTGGCCGCCCGGGGCTTCCGGGTGATCCGCTTCGACAACCGCGACGTGGGCCTGTCGGAAAAGTTCGAGGCGGCGGGACGGCCGGACCTGCCGGCCATCATGGCCGCCCGGGCGGCCGGGCAGGCAGCGCCGGTGGCCTATACCCTGGATGACATGGCCAGGGACGCCGTCGGCCTGCTGGATGCCCTGGGGATCGACAAGGCGCACATCGTCGGGGCCTCCATGGGCGGGATGATCGCCCAGCTGGTGGCGGCGGACCATCCGCACAAGACGCACAGCCTCACCTCGATCTTCTCCACCACGGGCCATCCGGACCTGCCGCCGGCCACGCCGGAGGCCATGGCCCGGCTGACCCTGCCCGCCCCCGACCCCCGGACGGACCTGGAGGCCTATGTGGCCCATTCCATCGCCAGTTCCCGGGTGATGGGCTCTCCCGGCTATCCGGCCCCGGACGAGAAGCTGCGGGCCGAGGCCATCGCCAATGCGGAGCGGTGCTACTATCCGGTGGGCTTTGCCCGCCAGTATGCGGCCATCGTCGCCTCGGGCAACCGGCGGGAGCGGATCCGCAAGATCACGGCCCCGACCACGGTGATCCACGGGACCGATGACCCCCTGGTCCCCGTCAGCGGAGGACGGGATACGGCCGCCAACATCCCGGGGGCCGTGTGGGTCGAGTTTGCCGGCATGGGTCACGACATCCCGGTGGAGCTGTTCGACCCGATCATCGATGCCATCGCCACCAATGCCGCGCGGGCGGACCAGCCATGAACCTTTTTAGCCGGATGGGTGATCCGCCTTGTCAGACCGGGGTTGATCCGCCTAAGCAGGCAGCATTGCCAATATATTAACGGTCTCGATTCCGCCCCATGGTATCGCTGCATCCCCGGATGAGGTCCCTCATTGCCTCCCTCGCCGGCCTTGGCATGGCGGCGGGTCTGGCGGGGTGTGCCACGTCACCGGTACCGTCGCTGGATGTCGCGGCCGACGAGACCCTGGCGGGGACGGACCTGGCCAGGCTGGTGGCCCCGGCCGCGGCCCTGCGCCACCCGGTGCTGAAGCCCGTGGCCCTCGACCCGGCCAGCCCCCTCAGCTCCGACGCCGTGGCGGTGCTGGCTGTCCTTGCCAATCCCGATCTGAAGGCCGCCCGGGCCCGGGCGAAGATCGCCGACGCCCAGCTGCTGTCCGCCGGTCTGCTGCCCGATCCGACGGTCGGTGCGTCCACCGATCTGCGCCTGTCCGGTCCCGATCCGGGCAATGGCTGGGCGGCCCAGATCGGCTATGAGCTGACCGCGATCCGGGACCGCGACCTTGCGGTGAAGGGGGCCAGGGCCACCCAGCGGCAGGTGCGCCTCGACCTCGCCTGGCAGGAATGGGCCGTGGCGGAACAGGCCCGGCTGCTGGCCGGACGGGTCCAGGCGACGGAGGGCCTGGCCGTGCTGACGGAGCGGACCCGGCGGGAGACCGCCGGTGCCCTGGCCCACGCGGTCCAGGCCGCCGCCCGGGGCGACCTTAAGGCCGATGACGTCACCGCGCGGCGGCTCGCGGCACTGGACGCCGCGGACCGGGCGACCCAGGCGGCCCGGGATCGCGATCAGGCCCGCAGTGACCTCAACGCCCTGCTTGGCCTGCGACCGGATACGGTGCTGCATCTGGCCCCCGCGGCCCACCAGATGAAGGCGCTCGATGCCACCGCGCTGTTCGCCGCGGCCCGGACCCAGCGCCTGGACCTGCGAGCCCTGCGGGCGGGCTATGACAGCCAGAATGTCGCCGTGCGCAAGGCCGTGCGCGATGCCTTCCCGTCCCTCGCCTTCAGCCTCAACCAGGCGACGGACACGGCCAACAACAAGACCCTAGGTCCCGGCCTCAGCCTGACCCTGCCCCTGTGGAACCGCAACCGGGGACCGATTGCCGAGGCCCGGGCCACCCGCGACGCCCTGCGCGCCGACTATGCCGCCCGGCTGTTCCAGACCCGCAGCGACATTTCAGCCCTGGTGGAGGCGCTGGCCCGGACCGAGGCCCAGCGCGCCCTCACGCTGCGGCAGGTGACCCCCCTGCTGGAAAGCTCCGGGGCCGCCGATGCGGCCGCGGACCGCGGGGACCTGTCCCTCACCGCCGCGGAGGCCGTGCGTCAGTCCGTCCGGGACAAGCTGGCGGCCCTCATCACCCTCGACCAGGCACTGGTGGAGCTGACCGTCGGCCTGGAACTGGCCACCGGGGCCCCCCTGGCCTCGACACCTCCCGTTGCAACCCCATGAAGGTCCGCCTCATGACCCCAGCGCGCCTCGCGCTTCTTGCCGTCAGCCTCGTGGGACTGGCCGGCTGCTCCGGCCCGGAAAAGGCCGAAGAGGCCGCCAAGCCCGTGGCGCTGGTCTCCACCGCCGTCCTGCAGCGGGCCCAGCTGGACGAGACCCTCACCGCCTTCGGGACCGTGGAAGTGGCCCCCGCCGGCGAACGGTCCCTGACCGCTGCCACCGAGGCAACGGTGGAGGCGGTGCTCGTCTCCGCCGGAACCGAGGTGACCCAGGGCCAGCCCCTGGTCCGGCTGAAGCCCTCCCCCCAGGCGGAGCTCGACCTCAAGAAGGCGGCCAGCGACCTGGACGTGGCGGACCGGGCCCTGAAGCGCGTGCAGCGCCTGCGCGCCACCGGCCTCGCCGGCGACGCAGACGTGGAAGCCGCCCGGGCCGCCCAGATGACCGCCGCCGCCGCTCACATCTCCCTGCAGCAGCGCGCCGCCGCCCAACGGGAGCTGAAGGCCCCCGCCGACGGGGTGGTGGAGACCCTGACCGTCGCCCCCGGCGATCAGCTGGCCCAGGGCGCGCCGCTGGGCAAGATCGGTGATCTGGGGGCCCTGCGGGTCCGCCTCGGCCTCGATGGCGCGGATGTGCGCAAGGTGCGGCCCGGTGCCGTGGTCCGCCTAGCGGGCCTGAACGGAGACTCCCTCGGCGAGGGCCGGGTCAGCGCCGTCGAACCGCGGATCGATCCGCAGACCCGTCTGGCCGCCGTACTGGTGCAGGTGCCGGGGCGTCTGGCCGCCGGCCAGCCGCTGAAGGGCGAGATCGCCCTCACCCGTGCCGACGGCCCTGCCGCCCCCCGGGCCGCGGTGGTCTACGAGGCCGATGGCGCCAGCCTGTTTGTGGTGCAGAAGGGGATCGCCCACAAGCGGGCCGTGAAGCTGGGCCCCGAACGGGACGACAAGGTCGCCATCCTCGACGGGGTCAAGACCGGCGAGACCGTGGTCGTGGACGGGGCCGCCGTGCTCGAGGACGGCATGGCCGTGCGCGAGGCCCCGCCCCCCTCCGCCGGCAAGCCCGAAGCGAAGCCGGATCAGCCATGACCGCCTGGCTCGGCCGACACGCCCGCTCCCTCGTCCTCGCCTTTGTTCTGCTGATCGCCGCAGGCATCGGCGCGGCCGCGACCCTTCCCGTCAGCCTGTTCCCGCGCATCGACTTCCCCCGGATCGTGGTCAGCATCGACGCTGGAGACCGGGCCGCCGACCAGATGGCCGCCCAGGTGACCCGCCCGCTGGAACAGGCCCTGCGGGGGGTGCCCGGGGTGGGGACGATCCGCTCCATCACCTCCCGCGGCTCGGCGGAAATCTCCCTGAACTTCGGCTGGGGCCGGGACATGGTCACGAGCCTGCTGCAGACCGAGGCGGCCATGACCGCGGCCCTGCCGGACCTGCCGCCCGGGGTGCGCTTCACCGTGCGGCGGATGGACCCGACGGTGTTTCCGATCATGGGCCTCGCCCTCACTGCGCCGGGCCGCGACCCGGTCAGCCTGCGCCGGATCGCCGAGCTGCAGCTGCGACCCCGGCTGGCCGCCGTCTCCGGCGTGGCCGGGGTCGAGGTGCTGGGCGGCGGGCGCCCGGAATATCAGGTGATGGTCGATCCGGCCCGGCTGCAGGCCCTGGGCCTGTCCATGGACGATCTGGCCCACGCCCTGTCCGCTGCCAATACGGTGAGCGCGGTGGGGCGGCTGGAGGATCGTCACCGGCTCTATCTGTCGCTGGTGGACAGCCGCCTGCAATCCGAGGCGGACCTGGCTGCGGTTCCCCTGCACACCGGCAGTGGCGCATCACCCGGGGGACTGATCACCCTGGGCCAGGTGGCGCAGGTGCGCGCAGCCCCGGCCCCGGCCTGGACGCGGGTGACGGCCCAGGGCCGGGATGCGGTGCTGATGAACATCCGCCAGACCCCCTCGGCCGACAGCGTCGCCCTGGTGCGCCAGATCCGCAGGGAGCTGGCCCAGGCCCGGGCGACCCTGCCCCGGGACGTGGCCATCGCCACCTTCTACGACCAGTCCGAACTGGTGACGGCCGCGGCCGGAAGCGTCCGTGACGCCATCCTGCTGGGGGCCCTGCTGGCCGGGGTCGTGCTGTTCGCCTTCCTGCGCAGCTG
>DAINBM010000057.1:0-10643 GCA_036732965.1 Caulobacteraceae bacterium
GGACGGGCTCGCACCTCCCGGGCAAGGCGGTCGACCAGGAGGCCGCCCTGCCCGACGCCGACCAGAACCAGGGGCGTGGCCGGACGGCGGCGGGCCAGGAACGCATCGAACGCGCGGCGGACATCGCCATAGGCGAAGGCCCGGGCCTCCCGCGCATCGTCGCGCTGGGTCAGACGATCCGCATAGAGGCTGGCCTGACGGTAGCGGGGGGCGAACACCCGCCCCACACCGGAGAACGGCCCGGCGAAATTCGGCAGCACCGAATGGGACACGAGGCGGGCCGCCGTCCGGTCCTGGATCGCCCCCAGCCAGTCCTTCCCGCCGTCGAAGGTCGTGGAGTGGACGAAGAACACGTCGGCGAGTGGCCGCACGGCGGGCGTGTCGGGACCCAGATACCAGGCGGCGGGCCCCTCATAATCCGGCGCCGGGGGCGGCGTGTAGGTCTGGAAGGGCTGCTTCGGGTCAAGGGAGGCCTTGACGATATCTTCCCGCCAGTAGGCCAGAGCAAAGGTCGCAAGGCCGATCACGGCGGCGGTGAGGCCCGCCACCCAGCGCAGATACAGGATCCGCCGCTCACTCATCCCGCTGCGCTCCCGCTCCGGATCCGTCCTGGCGCGCCGCCCTAGCGATAGGGGTCCGCCGTGGACAGATACCGCGTGACATAATCGCCCACGCCCTCTTCCAGGCTGAGGAACGACGCGTTGTAGCCAAGGCCCCGGAGGCGAGACATCCGCGCCTCGGTGAAGTACTGGTACTTGTCCCGGATCACCTCCGGCGTGTCCACATATCCTACCTGGGCGGGCCGTCCCGCCGCGGCAAAGGTCGCGGTGGCAAGGTCGAGGAACGACCGGGCCCTGCCGGTGCCCAGATTGTAGATCCCGGCGACCCGGGGCAGGCGAACGAGCCAGCCGGCCACCGCCGCCGCATCCCGCACATGGACAAAGTCCCGGAGCTGGCCGCCGTCGGCATAGTCCGGACGGTGAGACCGAAAGAGGGAGACCGCCTCACCGGCGGCCACCCGGGGCCAGATCTGGGCGACGACGGACTTCATCGATCCCTTGTGCCCCTCGTTCGGCCCATAGACGTTGAAGAACTTCAGTCCGGCCCAGCTCGCCGGCGCATGCCCCCGGTCCGCTTCCCGCCGGGCATAGAGATCGAACAGCGCCTTAGACCAGCCATAGGCGTTGAGCGGCCGCAGCGCCTTCAGGCTGGCATAATCATCGGCATCGTCGAAACCGGCCGTCCCGTCCCCATAGGTCGCGGCCGAAGACGCGTAGACAAGGGTCCGGTCCCGCGCCGCCGCCCAGTCCCACAACGCCTTGGACAGGCCGAAATTGGTGGACAGGATCAGGTCGGCATCCGGCTCCGTCGTCGCGGAGATGGCGCCCATGTGGACAATGGCCCGAACCCGATCCTCGTGGCGCGCCAGCCAGTCGAACAGCCCGTCGGGCGGCACGAGATCGACAATGTCGTGCTTGGCCAGATTGCGCCACTTGCCGGTCTCCGCCCCCTCGAGGCGGTCGCAGACGGCCACGTCCATCCCTCCGGCCTCGCAGAGTTCGGCCACGATGTTGGAGCCGATGAACCCGGCCCCGCCGGTCACCAGGATCAGGTCGCGGCTCATCCGATCGCCTTTCCGGTCATGCGGCGGATGGCAGCGGTGGTGGAATAGCCATCCACGAGATCGGCCAGCCGCACGACGCCGCCCCAGCT
Source organism: Caulobacteraceae bacterium (assembly GCA_036732965.1). Classification (GTDB taxonomy): domain Bacteria; phylum Pseudomonadota; class Alphaproteobacteria; order Caulobacterales; family Caulobacteraceae; genus CAIMFV01. The sequence goes on from DAINBM010000057.1 coordinate 1,714, forward strand.
CTGCACCTCCGTCGCGCCGACCACGGCCTCGACGGAATAGTCGGCCCCCTTGACCAGCACGTCCGGGCGGATCTGCCGGATGAGATCAAGGGGCGTATCCGCCTCGAAGCTGGTGACGAGGTCTACCGAGCCCAGTCCGGCGAGCACCAGCGCGCGGGACTCCAGATCATTCACCGGCCGCCCGTCCCCCTTCAGTCGCCGCACGCTCTCATCGGCATTCACCGCCACGATCAGCCGGTCGCACCATCCGCGTGCCTGATCCAGATACTGAACGTGACCCTTGTGCAGGATATCGAAACAACCATTTGTAAAACCGACAGATAGTCCGTCCGACCTCCACCTTTCGGCCTGCATCGCCGCCTCAGCCACGGACACCAGCTTGGCCTCGGCAGGTGCCCGATGGGCGTCGAGTTCGGCGGTGATCAGCTCGTGCGGGGCAACCGTGGCGGTGCCCAGCTTGCCCACCACGACCCCGGACGCGAGAATGGCAAAGGCCACGGCCTCGTCGAGGGTGGCACCGGCCGCGATGGCCACGGCCAGGGCGGCAATCGAGGTGTCCCCGGCACCGGACACGTCGAATACGGCCTTGGCGCGGGCGGGAAGATGCCGGACGGGCTCGCCTCGCACCGCCAGCGACATGCCGGCCCCGGCCCGGGTGACCAGGATGGCGGCGGCCTCGCAGCCCGCAAGGGCCGCAGCCAGAGCGGATTCCACCTCGGCGTCCGAGGATACCGGCCGCTCCGTCACAATCGCGAGTTCCCGGGCGTTGGGCTTGATCAGATCCACGGGACCGTACTTGGCGAAACTGCGCCCCTTGGGGTCGACGATCACGGGAACCCGCCGGACCCGGGCGGCCGCCACGACCGCGCGCGCCAGGGACTCGTCCACCACCCCCTTGGCGTAGTCGGACAGGATCACGGCAGATGCGCCGGCAACCGCAGTCACCGCCGCCTCGTGCAACGGCCCGGCGGCGGTCGCGTCGAGCGCCGCGTCGGCCTCGCTGTCCACGCGGAGCAATTGCTGCCCGGCCGAGACGAACCGGGTCTTGAGGGTCGTCGGACGGCCCTTGAGCGTCACCAGAGCGCCTTCGATCCGGGTCGCGTCGTCCACGAGACGCACAGCATCCCCGGCGGCGGCGTCGGTGCCGACGGCGCCGGTCAGGACCGCTGTTGCCCCGAGCGTGGCCACATTGCAGGCCACATTCCCGACACCGCCGAGCATGGTGGCCTCGGACCGTCGGGCCAGGACCGGGATCGGGGCTTCCGGCGAGACACGGGTCACGTCGCCGTAGACATAGCGATCGACCATCAGGTCACCGATACAGGCCACCCGGACCTGGACGGCGGCGGCAAGCAGTTGCTGGAGGCGTGCGAGGGTCATCTGTTGCCGTATAGGCCATCGCCGCGGCCCAGCAAAGCGCAGGGTGCGTCAGCGCACCCGTTTCGCCAGGGCATCGAATTCCAGCAATTCGGACACCAGCGGCTCGAAATCAGCCAGGGCCACCATGTTGGGACCGTCGGACGGGGCATGGTCGGGATCGGGGTGGGTCTCCATGAAGACGCAGGCCACGCCGACGGCCACCGCCGCCCGGGCGAGGACCGGCACATATTCCCGCTGTCCGCCGGAGCTGGTGCCCTGACCGCCCGGCTGCTGCACCGAATGGGTCGCGTCGAAGACCACCGGACAGCCGATCCGGGCCATCTCCGGCAGGGCCCGCATGTCCGACACCAGGGTGTTGTAGCCGAAGGACACGCCGCGCTCGCAGGCCATGGCGTTGGGGTTGCCCGCGCCATTGATCTTGGCAATCACGTTCTTCATGTCCCAGGGCGCGAGAAACTGGCCCTTCTTCACATTGATCACCCGTCCCGTGCGCGCCGCGGCGACGAGAAGATCGGTCTGACGGCACAGGAAGGCCGGGATCTGCAGCACATCGACCACCTCGCCCACCGGTGCGCAGTGTTCGATCTCGTGCACGTCGGTCAGGACGGGTAGCCCCGTGACCTCGCGAATTTCCGCGAAGATCGGCAGGCTGTCCTTCAGGCCGATGCCCCTCTGGGCGGAGGCCGAGGTGCGGTTCGCCTTGTCGAAGGAGGTCTTGTAGATCAGGCCGATCCCGAGGCGCGCGGCGATCTCCTTCAGCGCATGCGCGGTCTCGAGCGCATGGGCCCGGCTCTCCATCTGGCAGGGACCGGCGATGATCGACAACCGCAGACCATTGCCGATCCGCACGACCGGTCCGTGGCCGGTATCGATCTCGATGACCGCGTTGGGCGGGACGGCCGTCGAGGCCACGGGAGAAATACTGTTCACGGGCGACCTTTGGCTTGAATTCCGGGGGACCGTGCGCATTTGGCGTCTATCCCCCCGACAGACAATAGACAAAAAACGCCGATGACCTCCTTCCGAACGGAACTTCCGGCCAGCGCACCTGATTCCGGCGTCGCCACCGCGGCCGGGGCACGGCCGGTGATCCTGTGGTTCCGACGGGACCTTCGCCTCGAGGACCAGCCGGCGCTGCAGCGGGCCATGAGCCTCGGACGGCCCATCGTCCCCGTCTATGTGCTGGACGAAACCTCCGACATCCGTCGGCCGGGGGCCGCCTCCCTCTGGTGGCTCGGAAAGTCCCTGGCCGCACTGGCCTCGGACCTGGAGGCGCGGGGTGCCCGGCTGATCCTGCGGCGGGGCCGGGCGGCCGAGGTGTTGCACCAGCTGGTGGCGGAGACCGGCGCCGACCATGTGGTCTGGAACCGCCTGTATGATCCGGGTCTGGTGGACCGGGATGCGCGATTGAAGCGCACGCTTCGCGACGCGGGGCTGACGGTCGAGAGCTTCAATGCCTCCCTCCTCTCCGAGCCCTGGGCCGTGACCAACAAGTCGGGGGATCCGTTCCGGGTGTTCACCCCCTACTGGCGGGCCGCCCAGTCCCACCTGAAACTCGATCTGCAGGGTACGGCCCCCGACCGGATGCCGGTGCCGGACGCCTGGCCCGCCTCCGAGGCCCTGGAGAGCTGGGGCCTGCAGCCCGCGTCACCGGACTGGACCGTCGGCTTCGCCGACTGGCAGCCGGGTGCCGCGGGTGCCCGGGCCCGACTGGAGGCGTTCATCGCGCACGGGCTCGCCGACTATGCCGAAGGTCGGGACAGGCCCTCCGGTCATGCGGTGTCGCGCCTCTCACCGCACCTGCACTTCGGCGAGATCGGGCCCCGTCAGGTCTGGGCCGCGGTCGGTGCGGCGGAGGTCCGTCATCCGGACCTGTCCCACAGTGCGGACAAGTTTCGCGCCGAGCTCGGCTGGCGGGAATTCAGCCATGCACTGCTGTATCAGCGCCCCGACCTGGAAACGGTCAATTTCAAGAGCGCCTTCGACCGGTTTCCCTGGCGCGATGATCCGGGCGCACTGCGGGCCTGGCAACAGGGACGGACCGGCTATCCCATGGTGGATGCCGGCATGCGGGAACTCTGGGCCACAGGCGTCATGCACAACCGGGTCCGGATGCTGGCCGCGTCCTTTCTGGTGAAGCACCTGCTGATCGACTGGAGGGCGGGAGAGGCCTGGTTCTGGGATACCCTGCTCGATGCCGACCGTGCGGCCAATGCGGCGAGCTGGCAGTGGGTCGCGGGCTGTGGTGCGGATGCGGCCCCCTATTTCCGGATCTTCAGTCCCATGGGCCAGGGAGAGAAGTTCGACCCCGACGGAACCTATGTCCGCCGCTGGGTGCCGGAACTCGCGCGCCTCAGGGGACCGGGGATCCACGCGCCCTGGACCCTGAGCCCCCTGGAACTGAAGGCCGCCGGGGTGACCCTGGGCCTCACCTATCCGCGGCCGATCGTCGACCACGGCTATGCGCGGGAGCGGGCCCTGGCCGCGCTGGCCGAAACGCGGGCCTGACGCAGACCGGCTGTCGAGGCGATTGCGGCGACCTGCGACGAGGCCTAGTTATGGAGGGTCGGAGCGTCGCCGTTCGCCGTTTCGACCGGATGAACCGCTGGCAGGGTCGCAGGAACGATGAAGACCGTCTCATCCGTGCTCGATGCCATCGGCAACACCCCGCTGATCCGCCTGCATCAGGCCAGTGCGCTCACGGGCTGCGAGATCCTGGGCAAGGCGGAATTCATGAACCCGGGCCAGTCCGTCAAGGATCGTGCGGCGCTTGGCATCATCCGGGATGCCGAGCGTCGCGGGGTCCTCAAGCCGGGTGGCCTGATCGTCGAAGGCACCGCGGGCAATACGGGCATCGGCCTTGCCATGGTCGGCGCGGCCCTCGGCTACCGGACCTGCATCGTGATCCCGCGGACCCAGAGCCAGGAAAAGAAGGACGCGATCCGGCTCCTCGGTGCAGAACTGGTGGAGGTGGACGCGCTTCCCTATTCCGATCCGGGCAACTATGTCCGCTATTCCGGACAGCTGGCGCAGGCCCGGGCGGCGACAGAGCCGAACGGTGTGCTCTGGGCCAACCAGTTCGACAACACCGCCAATCGTGACGCCCACTACCGGACCACCGGTCCGGAAATCTGGCAGCAGACGGAGGGGCGGATCGACGGGTTCATCTGCGCGGTGGGGTCTGGCGGAACGCTTGCGGGGGTCGCCATGGCGCTGCGGGAGCGCAAGCCGGACATCGCCATCGGCCTCGCCGACCCGTTCGGGGCCAGCCTCTACAGCTGGTACAGCGAGGGCGAACTGAAGGCCGAGGGCACCTCCATCACCGAAGGCATCGGTCAGGGACGGATCACCGCCAATCTGGAGGGGCTGGCCGTCGATCATGCCTATCGGATCGACGATGCCGCGGCCCTGAACATCCTGTTCGACCTCGTGCAGCACGAAGGCCTGTGCCTCGGAGGCTCGGCGGGGATCAACATTGCCGGCGCGATCGCCCTTGCCAGGACCCTCGGACCGGGCAAGACCATCGTGACGATCCTCTGTGACTATGGCGCCCGATATCAGAGCAAGCTCTTCAACCCGGCCTTTCTCTCCGAGAAGGGCCTGCCCGTCCCGCCCTGGCTCGCGCCGCAGGGCTGACAAAACCGCAAGGCCCCCGCAAGATGGACCGCAATCGACCTGATCCGCTGGTGAGCACGTCCTGGCTGGCCGAGCACCTCGACGCGCCTGACGTCCGTATTGTCGACGCCAGCTGGTTCATGCCCGGCTCCGACCGGGACGCGAAGGCGGAATACGCTGCCGCCCATATCCCCGGGGCCGTGTTCTTCGACATCGACGACATTGCCGATACGGAGTCCGCCCTGCCGCACATGCTGCCCTCGCCTGCGAAGTTCGCCGCACGGGTCCAGAAGCTGGGCCTGGGGGATGGGGTCCGGATCGTGGTCTACGACTCGAGCGGCATCCTGGGCGCGGCGCGGGTATGGTGGACCTTCCGGGTGATGGGGCACGAGGATGTCGTCGTGCTCGACGGGGGCTTGCCCCGCTGGCTGGCTGAGGGGCGAGCGATGGATGATCGCGTTCCGGCGCCTCGGCCAAGGCACTTCACCCCCCGCCTCGCCGGCGATCTGGTATGCGACCTGGTCCAGATGCGGCGGACGGTGGAGACCGGACGCGCCCAGATCATCGACGCGCGGCCCGCAGGCCGGTTCAGCGGGGCGACACCGGAGCCCCGCGCAGGCCTTCGCTCCGGTCACATGCCCCGGGCCGTCAACATTCCCGGGTCATCGGTGTTCGCCACCGACGGCACATTGAAATCCGCCGACGAGCTCACCGCGCTGTTCACGGCGGCGGGGATCGACGTGAAGAAGCCGATCGTCACCACCTGCGGCTCGGGCATCACCGCAAGCCTCCTTGCCCTCGCCCTCGCCCGGCTCGGCCGACCGCGCACGACGGTCTATGACGGATCCTGGACGGAATGGGGGGGCCAGGGCGACACGCCCGTGGTCACCGGCGGCTGACCATGAGCTATCCCCGCAATACCGAGCACCCGTTGCCAAGCCGCGAGACCCGGATCGTGCATTCCGCCGCCGGGGCCGGTGCCAGCCTGCCGGCGGAAACGGTCGGGCCGGCCATCCAGAAGGCCTCCACCGTCCTTCTGCCGAACACCGCGGCCCTGTTCGACTCCAGCCGTCCGAACTATGGCCGTCAGGGGCTGGCATCCCAGATGGCCCTCTCCCGGGCGATGTGCGAGCTGGAAAACGCCACCTTCTGTCAAGTGTACGGATCGGGCCTCGCGGCCCTGACCGGTGCGCTGATGTCGGTCCTGCAGGCCGGCGACGTGATCCTCGTCACGGACGGGGTCTATCAGCCGGTCCGGCGGTTCTGCGACGGCCTGCTGCGGCGGTTCGGCGTCCGCACGATCTACTATCCGGCCGATGCTACCCCCGATGCGATCCTGGCCCTGGCGCCGGCGGAGACCCGCCTGATCCTGATCGAGAGCCCGGCCTCGCAGACCTTCGAGATGACGGATACCCCGGCGCTGGCCCAGCTGGCGCGCGCCCGCGGGATCCTGACCCTGATGGACAATACCTGGGCGGCGGGCCTGGCCTTCCGCCCCCTGGATCACGGGGTCGACCTGTCGGTCCAGGCCCTGACCAAGTATGTCTGCGGCCATTCCGACGTGTTTCTCGGATCGGTCTGCGTCAATGATGCCGCGCTGGAGCATGCCCTGCGCCAGACCATGATCGATGCGGGCTTTGCCGTGACAGGTGAGGACGCGTATCAGGGCCTGCGGGGCCTGCGGACCCTGCCGACCCGGTTCGACCGCCATGCCGCCAGCGCGCTGGAGGTGGCCCGCTGGTTCCAGCAGCAGCCGGAGACGGCGCGGGTGCTCTACCCCGCCCTGGCGGAGGATCACTACCATACCCTGTGGAAGCGGGACTACGACCGGGCCTGCGGGCTGTTCGGCGTGGAACTGCGACCCATGCCTGACGCCGACGTGGAGCGGTTCCTCGACGGCCTGCGCCTGATCGGCCTCGGCTTTTCCTGGGGGGGCTTCGAGAGCCTGGCCACCCTGTCCCGGCCCACCCGTACCGCTCGCCCGTGGACCGGCGGGCCGCTGGTCCGGTTCAGCATCGGACTTGAGAGCCCGGGCGACCTGATCGCCGATCTGGATCAGGCCCTCGCGCAGATCCGGGCCTGAACCTCGCCGATCAGATCCTGAGCGTCAGACCGCCGTCGGCCGCGATGGCCTGACCGGTGACAAAGCCGCCGTCCTCCGATGCGAGGAACAGGGCCACCCGGGCCACATCCTCCGGCTGCCCCAGACGCCGCAGCACCGACTTCCTGGCCCAGACCGCGGCGACATCGGGCCGCGCGAAGCTGGCTGCGGTCATGCCCGTCTGGATCGCCCCCGGCAGGATGGCATTGGCCGTCACACCATGCTTGCCGAGCTCCAGCGCAAGGGTCCGGGTCAGGCCCAGCACGCCGGCCTTGGAGGCACAGTAGGCGGCAAGGCCGTAATCCGTGCCCAGCGCCATGACACTCGCCGTATTCAGGATCCGACCGGCCGTGGAGCGGATCAGAAGCGGCGTGGCCTCCCGCGTCAGCCGGAAGACGGCCCGCAGATTGACGGCGAGGACCCGGTCGAAGGTCTCGTCGGTCATGTCCTGGGCAAGGCTCGAGCCGGAGACACCGGCATTGTTGTAGAGGATGTCGAGGCCACCGTACGCCTCGGTCACCGCCGCGATGATCCGGGCCGGGGCATCGGACTCCGTCAGGTCCGCCGCCAGGGCCGTGATGCCGGTCGCCTGGAACGTCAGATCCGATCCCGGGCGATCCACGGCGAAGACCCGCGCCCCCTCAGCCGCGAAGAGTTCGGCGCTGGCCCGGCCGATGCCCGAGGCCGCGCCGGTGACGACGGCGATCCTGTCCTTCAGACGGTCCATGGTCACTCCCGGATCCGGATGACCGGCCCCGTGGTTCCGGCGGTCACGTCATTGGCATGAAAGGGCAGGCGCACCCACGCCTTGTCGGAATAGAGCCGGGTCTGGTCCGCTGCGTGCGGCGAGGCCGGGTCCGTCGACTGGGAATAGGTCAGAACCGCCCGCGCCACAGGTCCCTGATCATCGAACGTGACGATCTGGATGTAGCTGGAGCCGCTGTCTGTCACATAGCCGGTGCCGTCGACCCAGCTGGACCGGTGGGCATTGAGCACCCCCTCCTCACCCTCGCCCCCATGCAGGGGGATCCGCTCGTGTTCGTGAGCGGCCACGGCCAGCCCGCCCCACGGGGCGGACAGGGCAAGGCCCCGCCCCTCGATCAGCACCACGGCCTCCCCAAGCGCCTGCAGCAGGGCGTCCGAGGACGGCCCCTCCCGCTTGAGCCCCCGGGGCGTGTGAACCGGGTCGGTCCGGTCGAACGGCACGGCGTAGATGTCCTTCAGGGTCGCAGCACGCCGCCAGAACTCGTGGAACAGATGCGCCCCGCGGCTGTCGCGATCCATCCGCCGGTTCCATTGCGCCAGCACGGCGCAGGCCGGCTTGAGGTCGATGACCCGGCCGCCGGTCAGGGTGGTGGACGGACGCGCCGCGCAGACCGCCAGCAGATCGTCGAGATAGAGCTCTGCCGCAAGGTTGCGGTTGGCATAGAGCATGGCCGCCACATCGTCCGGTGCCACCTTGGTCCCGGGCCGACCATCCGTCCCCGCCAGCCGGGCGGCGATCTCGACCAGTCCGGCGCGGGTCCGCAGGCCCTGGGCGGTGTCCACCGGACCGACAAGGGGTGAGAAGCCGGTCAGCGGCGCGGCGGGATTGGCCAGCCAGAAGCTGTCATTGCTGTTGGCCACATAATCGGTGCGGACCACATGCGGCATGGCGGCCCCGGGCATGTGCCCGGCCATGGCCGCACCGACCGCTTCGGGCCAGCGGCAGTCACTGCGCGAGCCGTCCAGCACGAAGAGGCGTGCCACGGCGCCCAGGAGGCCGAGCCCCGACTTCGGCGCGCACCGGGTCAGGTCCGCCTGGGACAGGTTGGGCGTCGAGGTCACGTCGGCA
>DAINBM010000058.1:0-10524 GCA_036732965.1 Caulobacteraceae bacterium
CTTGTCGCACAGGGCGCGCAGGCGCTCGAGATAGCCCCTGGGCGGCGGTAGCACGCCGGTGGACCCGGCCATCGGCTCCACGATCACCGCGGCAATGGTCGAGGCGTCATGCAGGGCCACCAGCCGCTCCAGGGCGTCCGCCAGTTCGGCCCCGTGCTCCGGCTGGCCGAGGGAGAAGGCGTTGCGGGCCAGGTCGTGGGTGTGCGGCAGGTGATCCACCTGGGCCAGATGGTTGTTGAAGTACATGCGGTTCCTGGGCAGGCCGCCCACGGAGATGCCGCCGAAGTTCACCCCGTGATAGCCCCGCTCCCGCCCGATCAGCCGGGTCTTGTGTCCCTTGCCCCGGGCCCGCTGATAGGCCAGTGCGATCTTCAGGGCCGTGTCCACGCTCTCCGATCCGGAATTGGTGAAGAACACGTGGTCCAGCCCCTCCGGCATCAGGTCGGCCACCCGGGTGGCCAGCTCGAAGGCCAGGGGGTGGGCCAGGTTGAAGGTGGGGGCGAAGTCGAGGATCGCGGCCTGCTTCTGGATGGCCTCGACGATCCGCGGGCGGCAGTGACCGGCATTGACGCACCACAGGCCGGCGGTGCCATCGAGGATCCGGCGGCCGTCCGGTGTCTCGAAATGCATGTCCCGGGCGCTGGCCAGCATCCGCGGGTCGGCCTTGAAGCTGCGGTTGGAGGTGAACGGGACCCAGAAGGCGGAGAGGTCGTTGGGCAGCGGTGCGTTCATGGAGAGGCTCCTGACGGGGGCGGCGGCACTGTCGATCGGGTCGCCGGGCTCCGTCAATCTGCGATCACAAGTTCCCGGGGCAGAATCGGCCCCGCCCCGGTGTCCGGCCGCTGGCCGTCCGGCACCGGGTCCCGGACCGTGCCTACCAGAAGGTCCTGTAGATCGCGATCAGGATCAGGATGACGCCGATCCCGGCAATGTTGAAGATCGGTCCGGTGCGGAAGCTGACGCCCTCGAGACGGACGGTGGACACCTCGGTCCGCGCCGGGCGGATGAGGGAGATCACCGCCGCGGCCGCAAGGCTGATGGAGAACACCACGCCCACCCGGTCCATGAACGGCAGCTCCGGCAACCCCAGCTTGAAGGCCAGGGACAGGACCGCCGAGCCGATGGCCGCCGTGAGGGCGGCGGCGGCGCTGGTGCGCTTCCAGAACATGCCCAGCACGAAGATCACCACGATGCCCGGGGTGAAGAAGCCGGTGAACTCCTGGATGTACTGGAAGGCCTGTTCGAACCCGCCCAGCAGGGGCGGGGCGGCGGCGATGCCGATCACCGTGGCGGCGATGGCCCCCAGACGTCCGATCTTCACCAGGTCCTTGTCCGAGGTCTCGGGCCGGAAGGGACGGTAGACGTCCAGGGTGAAGATGGTGGCGATGGAATTGATCTTGGCCGCCAGCGACGCGATGATCGCCGCGACGAGGGCCGCGAAGACAAGGCCCAGCAGGCCCGGCGGCAGCAGCTTCAGCATCTCCGGATAGGCCTGGTCGGGCTTGGCCAGATGCGGGGCGAGGGTCAGGGCGGCCAACCCCGGCACCACCACGATCACCGGCATCAGCAGTTTCAGATAGGCGGCAAAGGCGATGCCGTTCTGCGCCTCGCCGAGGCTCTTCGCGGCCAGGGCCCGCTGGATGATGTACTGGTTGAAGCCCCAGTAGCTGAGGTTCATGATCCACAGGCCGCCGATCAGCACCGACAGGCCCGGCAGCTCCTTGTAGTGCGGGCTCTCCCGGCCGAGGATCATGTGGAACTTCTCGGGATAGTGGGTCATCAGGTCGGCGAAGCCCTTGCCGGCTGCCGCGATGCTGACCCCGTGATCGCCGCCGATCCTGCTGAGCGCGATGGCACTGATGGTCAGCCCTCCGGCCACCAGCAGGGTCACCTGCACGATGTCGGTCAGGGCCACGGCCTTCAGTCCGCCCCACAGCTGGTAGGCCAGGGCAAAGACACCGATGGCGATCAGGGCGGTCATCTGGTCGATCCCGGTCACGGCGTGCACGGCGATGGAGCCCAGCCACAGGATCGAGGTGACATTCACGAAGATGTAGAGGGCCAGCCAGAACACCGCCATCAGCGAACGGACGGCGGGTCCGTACCGCTGCTGCAGGAACTCCGGCATGGTGGAGACGTTGTTCTTCAGGAAGATCGGCAGCAGGAACTTGGCCACGATCAGCAGGGTAAGCGCCGCCATCCATTCATAGGAGGCGATCGCCAGACCGATGGCATAGCCCGAGCCGCTCATGCCGATGATCTGTTCGGCGGAGATGTTGGCTGCGATCAGAGAGGCCCCGATGGCCCACCAGGGCAGGGACCGTCCGGCCAGGAAGTAGTCCGAACTGGTCTTGCTGTGATCTCCCCGGTCGCGCGAGACCCATTGGGCGAGGCCGAAGACACACACCGCGTAGACGGCCAGCACCGTGAAGTCCAAGGGGGTCAAGCGAAGTCTCCATCCTTACGGGCCGCGGTTCTGTCGCCCGCTGACGGGCTCATGACAGACAGACCCGGCCGGGATTGTCCAGAGGGGCCTTGTGGACGCGACGTCCGGTCCGAGAGGTCAGGCGGGTTTCGGGGTCTTGAACTGCTCGAAGGGGGTGGGCTTGGCGGTGGCCGTGGCCTTGGCCAGCAGCACATCCTCGGCATCGAACAGCTCCCCTTCGGTGAAGGCGATGGAGCGGCCCCACTTCAGCACCCGGCCGATGCAGCGCAGCTCCCCCGGCTTCGCTGGACGCAGGAAGCTGGTCTTCATCTCCAGGGTCGGCATGACGCAGGTCATCCCCGATGCCACGAGCCCGGCCACGGACATGGTGTCGTCCAGCATGGCGCACAGGAACCCGCCCTGGATCTGGCGCATGGGGTTGCAGAACTCCTTCCGGGCGTCGAACAGGACCTCCACCAGCATGTCCGCCTGGCTGACCCGGATGAGGCGGAAGCCCAGTGTCTCCGACCCCGGCGGCTGGTTCTTGCTGGTCTGGAAGCGTGCCAGAAGATCGGCATCGGACAGGGCGGGACGGGTTTCGGACATTCATGCGCTCCAGACTGGCGTGCAGAAGGTGGACTGCCGGATGCCCAATTGACAAGTCATCTGCGGCCAACTGCTATGCAGGGGACGCCATCGGAGATCTCCCCTTGAAACTGCACGCCCTTGTCGCCGTCGGCTGCGCCGCCACGCTTCTGCTGACCGGATCCGTCCGCGCGGCAGAGACCCTGAGGCCCGAGGCCGCCAAGCCGGAGGCCGCCGACACCGACCTGGTCCGGGCCTCTGCGAAGGAGACGGCCCGCGCCACCCATCACACGGTGACCCTCGACGGGCGGACGCTTGCCTACACGGCCACGGCGGGGACCCTGACCCTGCGGGATGACGAGGGCAAGCCGATCGCGTCGATGTTCTACGTGGCCTACACCACCGACGGGGGCGGCAAGGCCCGGCCGGTGACCTTCCTCTACAACGGCGGTCCCGGCTCCTCCGCCATCTGGCTGCACATGGCGTCCCTGGCCCCGGTGCGGGTGGAGACCGCCTCCCCGAAGGCCACGGGGCCTGCGCCCTACAGCCTGATCCCCAATGCCTCCAGCCTGATCGACAAGACCGACCTCGTCTTCCTCGATGCCATCGGCACGGGCTATTCCCGGCCCCTGGGGGAGGCCAAGGGCAAGGACTTCTGGGGTGTGGACCAGGACATCGACGCCTTCGCCAAGGGGATCGAGCGCTATGTGACCCTGAACAACCGCTGGAATTCCCCCAAGGTGATCTTCGGCGAGAGCTATGGCACCCACCGCTCCGCCGGTCTTGCCTTCAAGCTGGGGGAGGACGGGGTACAGCTGAACGGGGTGATCATCCTGTCCTCCATCCTGAACTACGGGGTGCGGTCTCCCGGCTTCGACCGGAACCTGATCAACCTTCTCCCCTCCTATGCCGCCACGGCCTGGTACCATGACAAGCTGGCGAACAAGCCCGCCGACCTGACCGCCTGGCTGAGGGAGGTCCGCGCCTATGCCGAGGGGCCCTATGCCGCCGCCCTGGCCAAGGGCGACCTCCTGCCGGAGGCGGAGCGGGATGCGGTGGCGGCAAAGGTGGCGTCCCTGACCGGCCTGTCCGTGGACTATGTGAAGGCGGCGAAGCTGCGGATCGAGCTGTCGCACTTCCGCAAGGAACTGCTGCGCGGGCAGAGCCGGACCCTGGGCCGCTATGACAGCCGCTTCGAGGGGATCGATGCGGACGATGTGGGGGAGGGGCCGGAATATGACCCCTCCGACACCGGCATGTCCGGGGCGGTGATCTCCACCTTCCACGATTATGTCGTGAACCAACTGGGTTATGTGACGGACATGGCCTATCGCCCCAACTGGGGGGAGATCGGCCGCAGCTGGGACTGGAAGCACAAGAACCCCACCTCCGGAAATCCCGGTCAGGGGGGCGTCTCGTCGGACACGGCTCTCGACCTGTCGGCGGCAATGCGCCGCAATCCGCGGCTGAAGCTCCTGTCCCTGAACGGTTATTTCGACATGGCCACGCCGTTTTTCGGCACGGAGCATGACATCGCCCACATGCAGCTCGATCCGACCCTGCGGGGCAATGTGGCCTTCCGCTACTATCCCTCCGGGCACATGGTCTATCTCAACCCCGAAGCCCTGAAGACCATGAAGGCCGATCTGGCCGGCTGGTACGACGGGCTGGTGAAATAGGAGGCGGGCTTGCGTCCTTCGAGACGGGCCGTTCCGGCCCTCCTCAGGATGACGAAGGGTGGGGAACACCAACAACCTGCGTCATGGTGAGGAGCGCGGGCCACGCGCGTTTCGAACCCCGCAGGGCCTACCCCCCGCTCATGGGCGGCAGGAAGGCCACTTCCGATCCGTCGGTCAGAGGGGCGTCCCCGGACACCAGCTGCTGGTCCACCGCCACCTTCACGCCGGGCGCGCGCAGGGCCTCGCCCAGGGCCGGATCGGCCGTGGACAGAAGATCGGTGAGGGCCGCGATCGTCGCTGCCGCCACCGGCCGTTCCCGCCACCCGGCAATGTCCGCCAGCTTTCCGAACAGCAGAACCCGCGCCATGCCCTAGCCTCCGGTGGTGGACATGTGCCGCGCCACGGCCGGACCCTCGCCGCGACCGATGCGGAAGTCGTGCCCCTTCGGCTTGGTGTCGATCGCCCCGCGGATGGCGGCGATCAGGAGGGCGTCGTCGTCCGGGGCCGCGCGCATCACCGCCCGCAGGTCCGTGGCATCGTCCTGGCCGAGGCAGGTGTGCAGCGTGCCGGTGCAGGTGAGGCGAACCCGGTTGCAGGTGTCGCAGAAATTGTGGCTCATCGGCGTGATCAGGCCGAGCTTGCCCCCGGTCTCCGCCACCCGGAAGTAGCGGGCCGGGCCGCCGGTATCCTCGTCCAGCGGGTCGAGGGTCCAGACCGCCGCCATGTCGGCCCGCAGGTCGGACAGGCTCACATACTGGTCGGTGCGGTCCTCGTCGACCTCGCCCATGGGCATGGTCTCGATCAGGGTCAGGTCGCAGTCCCGGCCATGGGCCCAGGCCAGCAGGGCGGGCAGTTCCGCCCGATTGTCCCGGGCCAGAGCCACCGCATTGATCTTCACCTTCAGGCCTGCCGCCTGGGCCGCATCGATCCCGGCAATGACCCGGGCCAGGTCTCCGCCCCGGGTCACGGTCCGGAAGGTCTCCGGATCCAGGGTGTCGAGGGAGACATTGATCCGCCGGACCCCGCTCCGGAAGAGATCGGCGGCAAAGCGCTCCAGCTGGGTGCCGTTGGTGGTCAGGGTCAGTTCGTCCAGGGCCCCGCTGTCCAGGTGCCGGGACAGGCGCTGCACCAGCTCCATGAAGCCCCGGCGGACGAGGGGCTCGCCCCCGGTCAGGCGCAGCTTGCGCACGCCGAGCCCGACAAAGGCGCTGGAGACCCGGTCCAGTTCCTCTATGGTCAGGACCTGCGGCTTGGGCAGGAAGACCATGTGTTCCGACATGCAGTAGACGCAGCGCAGGTCGCACCGGTCCGTCACCGAGATGCGCAGATAGCGGATCGACCGGCCGAACGGGTCCTGCATGGCCCCGGCATCCGACCCGCGGGCGCGGGCGGCGAGGCGGAACTCTGGCGGAGCGTCGTCGGCGGGCATGACGGTGGCGTTTCGATCTCGAACAGGTGCGCGGGCCAGGGGCTGATCCGGCGTCCGTAACATGGAGAGGCTTGTGTCCGAGGAAAAGGCTTTTCGTGTCAGCGCTGTGCTTCTGGCCGCCGGGGCCGGTCGCCGGTTCGGCGACGGGGGCAAGCTGCTCGCCCCCTATGCCGGAGGGCGGCTGATCGACGGGGCATTGCATAAGGCCCTTTCGGCACCGGTGGACGACATCGTGCTGGTCACCGGGGCCCGGGGGCGGGAGGTGGCGGACCATGTGGCGGCGCAGACCCGGGATCCGCGCCTGCGGGTGGTGATGGCGACGGACTGGGCGGACGGGCTGTCGGCCTCGCTGCGGGCGGGGATCGCGGCCCTGGACCGGGCCGATGCAGCCCTCGTCCTGCTGGGGGACATGCCGCGGGTACCGGTGGCCATCCTCCCGCGGTTGGTGGGGGCGGTGCGACACGGGGCCCCGGCGGCAGCCCCGGTGTTCCGTGGACAGCGGGGGCATCCGGTGGTGTTCGGGGCGGCCCTGCTTCCGCAGCTTCTGGCCCTCACCGGCGACCAGGGGGGCGGGCGGCTGCTGGCCGGGATGGGGGAGGTCCTGACCCTCGTCGAGTCCCCGGACGACGGGGTGCTGTATGATGTCGACACCCCCGGCGATGTCTCCTGACGGCTTTTGTCGGGTTGTAACTTGTTGGCAAGTGTAAACTTGTTACAAAACGACCATGTCGGTGACTCATGAAAAGAAGCTGTTCCTCGGCGCGCGCCTGAAACGCCTGCGGCGGGAGCTCGATCTGACCCAGAGCCGCATGGCCGACGAGCTGGGCGTGTCGCCGAGCTATCTGAACCTGCTCGAGCGCAACCAGCGGCCGGTGACGGCCCAGATGCTGCTGCGCCTCGCCGACGCCTATGACCTCGACCTGCGCACCCTGTCCGCCGACGGGGACACGGCCGGGGCGGCGGGCCTGGAGGAGGTGCTGGGCGATCCCCTGTTCAAGGACCTGAAGCCGCCCCGGCACGAGATCGCCGAGATGGCGGAGCAGTCCCCCACCCTGGCGGAGGCCTTTGTCCGCCTCTATCGCGCCTATGTGGACGGCCGGCGCATGTCCGATCTGGGGGTGTTCCAGCGGCCCGAGGATCTGGCAGCCTCGCCCCGGCTCGCCCCCTCCGACTGGGTGCGGGACGTGATCCAGTCCAACCGCAACTACTTCCCCGAGCTGGACGAGTGCGGCGAGGCCTTTCACGCCGAGCTGTCCCCGGCCCCGCAGGACTTCGCCGCCGCGGCCCGGGAGCGGCTGGAGCGCAGGTTCGGGGTCAAGGTCAGCGTGGCCCCCCTCGACCTCTTCCCCGATTCCGTCCGGCGCTATGACCATCACCGCAAGCGGCTGTTCCTGTCGGAGGGGCTGACCGGATCGGGGCGCAACTTCGCGCTCGCCTATCAGCTGGCGATCCTTGAGCACGGCCCCCTGATCGAGGCGCAGGTGGAGCGGGCCGCGCCCCCCGACCGATCGACCCGCAGCGTCCTGCGGGTGGCGCTGGCCAACTATCTGGCCGCCGCCACCATCATGCCCTACGAGGCCTTCCACGCGGCCGTGGAGAAGATGAGCTACGACATCGAGCTGGTGCGGGCCCGGTTCGGCGTGTCCTACGAGCAGGCCTGCCATCGTCTCACCACGCTGGCCCGCCCCGGGTCCCGCGGGACGCCGTTCTTCATGATCCGGGTGGACGCGGCGGGAAACATCTCCAAGCGCTTTGCCAGCAGTGCCTTTCCCTTCTCCCGGTTCGGCGGGGCGTGCCCCCGGTGGAACATCCACTCCACCTTCCGCACGCCCGGCCGCATCGTCACCCAGATCGTCGAGACCCTGGACGGGGAGCGGTACTTCACCCTGTCCCGGACCGTGCGCCGGGTCTTCACCCCGCATGCGGCGGAAGACTCGGAGCTGGCCATCGGGCTGGGCTGCGAGCTGAAGCATGCGGCCAAGCTGGTCTATTCCCGGGGTCTGGACCTCAACCATCCGGTGGCGACGCCCATCGGCCCCGCCTGCCGGATCTGCGAGCGGCCCGCCTGCCCCCAGCGGGCGGTGGAGCCCCTGGGCCGCGCCCTGACCGTGGACGACTTCACCAAGTCCGTGTCGCCCTATCCCTTCGCGCCGTGACATCATGGGCGTCGACCGGGTCGCCGTCACGCCGTTCGAACCCACCCCGGACGGGCGCGGGGTGGAGGTCATCACCCTCGAGACGGCCGCGGGCCTGTCCGTCGACCTGCTGACACTGGGGGCGATCCTGCACCGGGTCCGGCTGCCGGACGGCGGGGACGTCCTGCGGGGCTTGAAGGGCACTGCCGCCTATCTGGACAGTCCCGGATATTTCGGCGCGACGGTGGGGCGCTATGCGAACCGGCTGGCGGGGGCGGCCTTCGCGCTGGACGGGCGCCGCCACGGCCTCGCCGCCAATGAGGGCCCCCATATGCTGCACGGGGGACCGGACGGATTCCATCGGCGCATCTGGCAACTTGTGCAGCATCGCCGGTGCGACGGGGGTGGGGCCGAGGCGATCCTGACCCTGCACAGCCCCGACGGGGATCAGGGCTTTCCAGGCGCCCTGGACGTCACCCTGCGGATCACGGTGCGCGCGCACCGCATCACCCTGGACTACGGGGCGAAGACCACGGCCCCGACCCCGGTCAGCCTGACCAGCCACGGCTATTTCAACCTGGCAGGGGCGGAGGCGGACAGTCTGGCGGATCACTGGCTGACGGTGGCGGCGGCGCAGTACCTGCCGGTGCATCCGGACAGTCTGCCCACTGGCGCTCTGGTGCCGGTGGCGGGGACGCCCTTCGATTTCCGGACGCCTCGGTGCGTTCTGGACCGGATCGATGACGATCACCCGCAGCTCCGCATCGGCCGGGGCTATGACCACTGCTTCCGACTGGCGGATCGGACGGAGGAACCAACCCTGGCAGCGGTGCTGGAGCACCGTCCCAGCGGCCGGTGCCTGCGGGTTTCCACCACCGAGCCGGGTCTCCAGCTCTATACCGGGAACTTCCTCGACGGACGGCCGCATGACCCCCGCAGCAGCCTGTGTCTCGAGACCCAGGCCCTGCCGGACAGTCCCAACCAGCCGGGCTTTCCGTCCGCGATCCTGCACCCGGGCGCGGTCTGGCGCAGCACGACCGTGCTCGACTTCCGGCCTGCGGGCGCGTAGGAGCCTTCATCCCCGCCGGACCGTCCCGTTCTGGATTGCAGATGACCGACTTCCCCGAGATCGCCGCCGCCAACCCCGCCTTCTTCGTGGAGCGGGTGCTCAGTGTCCATCACTGGACCGACCGGCTGTTCAGCTTCACCATGACCCGTCCCGCGAGCTTCCGCTTCCGCTCCGGCGAGTTCGTGATGATCGGCCTTCCATCCGATCCGGGCGGTTCCCGTCCGGTGATGCGGGCCTATTCCATCGCCAGTCCGCACTTTGCCGAGGAGCTGGAGTTCTTCTCCATCAAGGTGGCCGATGGCCCGCTGACCTCCCGCCTGCAGAAGATCCAGCCCGGCGACCCGATCCTGATGGGGCGCAAGCCCACCGGCACCCTGGTGCTCGACGCCCTGACCCCCGGCAAGCGCCTGTTCCTGTTCAGCACCGGCACCGGCCTCGCCCCCTTCCTGAGCGTGGCCCGGGACCCGGACGCCTATGAGCGCTACGAGAAGGTCGTGGTGGTGCACGGGGTGCGGCAGGTGTCCGAGCTGGCCTATCGTGACCTTTGGACCCGGGACATCTTCGCGGACGAGCTGGTGGGCGAGCAGGCCCGCAACCAGCTGGTCTATTATCCCACCGTCACCCGGGAACCCTTCGAGCGGCAGGGGCGCATCCCGGACCTGATGGCATCGGGACAGATGTTCGCCGAGCTGGGCCTGCCCGCCACCGGCTTCGACCCAGCCGTGGACCGGGCGATGATGTGCGGCTCCATGGCCATGATCAAGGATGTGGCCAAGGCCCTGGAAGGCTACAGCCTCACCGAGGGATCCAATTCCGCACCCGGCGACTATGTGCTGGAACGGGCGTTCGTCGGGTAGGATTGTGCGCGGTTCGAGACGCCCTTTCAGGGCTCCTCACCATGACGAAGGCTTGGGGTTTCGAGCCCACGAAGGTGGCCCGGTCGCCGCACAAACGCGAGTCATCCTGAGGAGGGCGAAGCCCGTCTCGAAGGACGCAGCCCGGCGCTAGAGCTTCAGCCAGTTGGCCGGGTTCACCGGTTGGGACCCCCGGCGGATCTCCAGCAGCAGCTCCGGTCCGCTCACCTGCGGCATCTGGCCCACGGGCTCGCCGGAGACCAGCTGGCTGCCGGTGGCGGCGGTCACCCGGTCGAGCCCGGCCAGCACCAGCCGGAAATCTCCCTTCAGCCGCACGATGACCACGAG
>DAINBM010000059.1:0-10429 GCA_036732965.1 Caulobacteraceae bacterium
CCGGACCCTGATCATGGCGGGCACGCCGGCGGGCACGGTGTTCCAGGGGGTTCCCGGCGGGGACCGGCGCGCCGGCCTGGTGCGCTGGATCCTGTCGGGCTTCCGCGGGGGTGTGGTGGGCCACGTGATTGCCGCCTATGTGGCGCGCAGCCGGGTGGCGCGGACCTACCTGCAGCCGGGCGACCGGGTTTCCATCCGGGTGGACCGTCTGGGGGCGCTGACCAACCGGGTCAGCGGCTGAGCGCAGCCGGAGCAGGGATCACCGCCGCGCCAGTCCCTTCTGCGCCATCCGCCAGACCAGCTGGTCGAAGCGGTCCTGCCCGAAGAAGGGCTCGCCCTCGAACACCATGAGGGGTACGCCGTAGTGTCCGCCCTGGCGCTGCGCAGCCTGATGGCCCTCGATCGCGGCATCGAGCCGTTCGGCCTCGCCCGGGGCCGTGATGGCGGCGTCGAGGACCGCCAGATCCAGACCCGCCCGGGCCACGGCCCGGGCCAGGTGATCGTCTGTGTTCCAGCCGCGCACCGTGCCGTCCCAGATCAGGCGGCCGACCTGCTCGATGAATTCCAGGCCCCGTCCGCGTTCCGTGGCCGCCAGACCCAGTCGGGTCAGGCGATGGATGTGCGGCTGGGCCTTGGGATAGGTCCTTGTGCCCGGGTCCATGTAGACCGGGTCGGGCGAGGCCCAGCCGAAGGGAATTCCGGCAAACTGGGCACAGCGGAAGATGTCCCGGCCGAAATAGCTGAACCACAGGGGATCGCTGGTGGCGAAGAACTCCGGCTGGCGGACGGCGATGGGATAGACCACCCGCAGATCACAGGTGACGTCGTAGTCCCGCTGCAGGGCGACGACCCGATCGGTCACCAGATAGCTGTAGGGGGAGCGGAACGACCAATAGAGCTCGAAGCGCAGGGTCATCGGCCGATGGCCTTGGTCCGGATGTTCAGCTGGCCCGCGAGACCCGCATCCCGATGCCTGGTGATCGCCTGATATTCGGGGGATCGGACCATCTGCAGCATCGCGGCCCGGGACGGATATTCGGCGATGGCGACCATGTCCCAGAGCTCCTCCACCTCGCCGAGCTGCAGGTCGGTGACGAAGCCCGAGAAGCGGGACGTGGCGCCAACGGCGGCAAAGCACGCCTGGACCGCCACGCCGTAGCGCATATAGGCGTCGCGACCGGACAGCTCGGGCTCGGACCCATCGGCATATTCGGCCTTGTCCTTGAACTTCAGCAGGTTGACCATGCACATGGGGCCGTCCTCCTCGGCGCTGAAGAAGGCTGCGGCCTGTTCCGGGGTGGGGTGGACCTGGTTGGTGACTTTCATCGGACGCTCCGACCTGTGCTGCGAGTTATAGGCACAAACGGTGTCATAATCTTGCGGCGGTGGTCAACCGCCTCGGGGCGGGAAGGACATCGACGCCTGGTTCGATTGACAGCCGGCAGGGCCGCGCCGTATTTCGACATATCATGTGCTAATAATTGAGCGGGAGGCGGGCGCGGATGGTGCGGTGGCGGAGCGGGTTCCCGGTGCTGACCCTGATCCTGCTGACCCTGATCCTGCCGACCTTGGGCGGATGCGACCGGGTCGGGACCCGTCAGGCCGGGGTCGGCCGCCCGACATCGGCGCGCACATCGTGCCTGTCGCCCCCACCCGCCGCGGACCCGTCGCCCTCCACCCGTGGCATGGTCCACCTTCCTGGCGGGACCTTCCGGATGGGGGCCGGGGGCCTGCACCGGGAGGAGGGACCGCCCCGCCTCACCCGGGTCGGTGCCTTCTGGATCGACCGGACCGACGTCACCAATGCCGAGTTTGCCCGGTTCGTCGCGGCCACCGGATATGTCACCGAGGCCGAGCGTCCGCTGGACCCCAGGGCCTATCCGGGCCTGTCGCCGGATCAGCTCCGCCCCTCGGCCATCGTGTTCGTGGGCGCAACGGAAAAGGCGGGCTCCGACCCCTCGCAATGGTGGCGCGTCGTGGCGGGCGCGAACTGGCGACACCCCGAAGGGCCCGCCAGCTCGCTGGACGGACGGCAGAACCTGCCGGTGGTGCAGGTGGGGTGGGAGGATGCGCTGGCCTATGCCCGCTGGCTGGGACACGACCTGCCCACCGAGGCGGAGTGGGAGTACGCGGCCCAGGGGGGCAAGGGGGCGGCCCGCTTCGTATGGGGCGATCAACCGTTCGATGACGCCCACCCGCAGGCCAATGTCTGGCAGGGCGTCTTTCCCGTGATCGATACCGGTGCCGATGGCTACCGGGCGACGGCCTCTCCGGTGGGCTGTTTCCCGGCCAACGGTTTCGGCCTCTACGACATGGCCGGCAATGTCTGGCAGTGGACGAAGGACCTCTACCGCCCCGGCCTTGATCCCGACAGCCGGGACAATCCCCAGGGGCCCGTCGCGCCACCGGTGGCCGCCCCCGGCGATCCCGCCCAGCGCCGTCATGTGATCAAGGGCGGCTCGTTCCTCTGTTCGCCGGACTACTGCTATCGCTATCGCCCGGCGGCGCGGGAGGCCGGACCCGGCGACACGGGGGAGAACCACATCGGCTTCCGGACAGTGATGCGCCTGTCCACCAGGGCGGGCGGCACCACACGATTGCATTAATGGCAGACGTTATGCCATATTATGCCGGCGTCGTCGGTTGCGCGGGGAGCCTCACATGAAGATCTGGGTCTGGATCGCCGCTGTCGGTCTTGTCATCGCGGCCGGGCTTGGCTGGGGGGCCACCCATCCGGAATCGGTCCTGCTGATGATCGCCCGGACGCAGCTGCCTCATATCGCGCCCAACCGGCCGGTGACCTGGGCCGAGGGGCCCGCGACGCCCGGATCCACGGACCGTCCGCCCAATGTGGTGCTGATCCTGGCGGACGACATGGGCTTCAACGACATCACCTTCAACGGCGGCGGTATCGCCGGCGGGGCCGTGCCGACCCCGAACATCGACTCCCTCGGCCATGAGGGCGTGTCCTTCGCCAACGGCTATGCCGGCAATGCCACCTGCGCCCCGTCCCGGGCCACGATCATGACCGGCCGCTATGCGACCCGCTTCGGCTTCGAATTCACCCCCGCCGGCATTCCCTTCCAGAAGATCGTCGGCACATCCTCGGATCAGGACGACTTCGTCCAGCCGCACTTCTTTGCCGACCGGGTGAAGGACATGCCGAAGGGCACCACCCAGGGCCCCGGTGCGGACGGACTGGCCGTACCGACCCGCGAGATCTTCATCGCCCGGCTGCTGAAGGCCCGGGGCTATCACACCCTGCACTTCGGCAAGTGGCACCTGGGCAATGCCAAGGGCACCCGGCCGGAGGAGCGCGGCTTCGACGAGAGCCTGGGCTTCATGGCCGGCGGCGGCATGTACCTGCCGGCGAACGACCCGGACGTGGTGAATGCCAAGCAGCCCTGGGACCCGATCGACCGGGTGCTGTGGTCCCTGCTGCCGTACCAGGTGCAGTTCAATGGCAGCCCGATGTTCGCGCCCCGGGGCTACATGACCGACTATCTGACCGACGAGGCGACCAAGGCGATCCACGCCAACCGCAACCGGCCCTTCTTCATGTATTTCGCGCCCAACGCGATCCACACGCCGCTGCAGGCCCGGAAGGAAGACTACGACGCCCTGCCGCAGATCAAGGATCACCGCCTGCGGGTCTACGGGGCGATGATGCGCGATCTCGACCGCAATGTCGGGCGGCTCCTGCAGACCCTGAAGGACGAGGGGCTGGACAAGAACACCCTGGTGATCTTCACCAGCGACAATGGCGGCGCGCACTACATCGGCCTGCCGGACATCAACAAGCCCTATCGCGGCTTCAAGGCCACCTTCTTCGAGGGGGGCATCCACTCGCCCTACTTCATGCGCTGGCCCGGCGTGATCGCACCCCACTCCCGGTATCCCTATCCCGTCGGCCATGTGGACATCTATGCGACCGTTGCCGCCGCGGCGGGCGTCCCGCTTCCCACCGACCGCAAGATCGACGGCGTCGATCTCGTGCCCTATGTCACCGGCAAGCTGACCGGCCGCCCGCACCAGACCCTGTTCTGGCGCTCGGGGGCCTACAAGACGCTGCTGGACGGGGACTGGAAGCTGCAGAGCAGCGAGGCCCAGCACAAGGTCTGGCTCTTCGACCTCGCCACCGATCCCACGGAGCAGCACGATCTGGCCGCGGCCCAGCCCGATAAGACCCGGGCCATGCT
The DNA here is from genome assembly GCA_036732965.1 of Caulobacteraceae bacterium. Lineage (GTDB taxonomy): Bacteria > Pseudomonadota > Alphaproteobacteria > Caulobacterales > Caulobacteraceae > CAIMFV01. The sequence continues at coordinate 4,200 of DAINBM010000059.1, forward strand.
GGCGCTTCTCGCCTCCCAGGAAAAGGAGATGGCCAGGCCCTTGTGGCCCTCCCTGCTGCGGGGGCCGGTGTTCGTGGATCATCCGTCCGGCCAGCCGCAGAAGAAGGGCCAGGAGTACGTCCTCTGGGACAACTGACCCGCGCCCGTCCTAGCGCCTGCGCCAGTGCCGGTTCGTGATCGGCTGACCGGGGCGGGGGGGTGACGCCGGGCTGACCGGCGCGGCCCGGTCGAACACCGTCGTCCCGCCGAGCCGCGCCCGGACCCGGGCCCTGGCCTCCGGTGCCAGGGCATCGAATGCATGGCGCAGCGCGACCCAGCCGGCGGCGCGATAAGGGGATGCGTCCACGTCGAACACGCCGCCGAAGCTCTCGAACCGCACCCTTCGGACCCCGTCGGCAACCGCCTGCAGGTTTGCCTCCAGATAGGGCAGGTAATCCCCGCTGATGCACGTCAGCAGGGGGTCGAGATCGTCCGGCGGATCGCCCACCGGCGCCCTGTCCCCCAGCGTGGCGGGCGTCGCCGCCCACAGGCGCGCGGTCCAGCCCAGCACGTTCGGGGCCCGATCGCGCAGGATCGCCGCCGGGGTCGGATCGCTGGAGAAGTGACGGAACATCGGCCCGAACAGCCCGAAGTCGGCCTCGCAGGGCCGGTCTCCGAACAGGAACGGCCGCCGGGCCAGGGCCGGTTCCAGCAGCTCCAGAACCGTCCGATACTGACGCTCCAGCGCCGGGCCGTTCCGGCGCGTGACCCCGTCGCCCCTCAGGTATTCCCGCGTCTGCCGGGCGGTGATGACGAGGGTCCTCAACCACAGGGGGCCGGGCACATCCCGCATCAGGGTCCGGGCGATCTGGCGACCCATCAGTCGGGAGTCCTCGGCAAAGGCCCAGCGATAGTAGAGCGCCGGACGCCAGAGCCATTCGTCGAAGGCATCCTCCAGCAGGCGGCTGAGGAACGCCCCCGTCGCCGTGCACGGCCGGAACCCGGGGCCTGGGTCCATATCCTCCATCCGGGCGATGATGGCACTCGTGTCGGTCAGCCAGGTGCCGTCCGGCAGGCGCAGCTGGGGCATCTGGGCGACCCCCGTCGCCTGGGCGCACCGCCGGAAATCCGCGAGGTCCATCTCGACGAAGGTGAAGGCGATGCCCCTGGCGCGCAGGTAGGCCTCCAGCTTTCCGGTGAAGTAGGAGAGCTTCAGTCCATGCAGCTCATGGGCCACCGGTCTCACCGGCCCTGACGGCGGCGGGCGAACCACCACCCGCCAAGACCGGCCGCAGCCAGACCTGCCACCAGTCCGCCAAGCCAAGGCAGGGCAAAGCCGATCTGCCGCTCGATCGCATTGCGGGCGACCTGGCCGGTGCTGCTGTAGCCTTCAGGCAGGGGCTGGACACCCACCCGGCGCTCATAGGCGGCATAGTCGGCCAGCATGGACCGGAAGGTCCCGGCCTGCTCTGCGGACCGGTCCCGGGTTTCGCCGGGGTCGGTCGCGAGGTCGAACAGGCGCCAGCGCCCGTCTCCATAGGGCGGCATGTTGCGCACGATCTTCCAGGTTCCGCGGAACAGGGCGGAATTGCCGGACACCTCGATCCCGACGGGCTCCCGGGCGTCGTGTGTCCGGGCGGCGGTCCCCTCGATCACCGGGCGCAGGCTGCGTCCGTCCACCGGGACCGCAGACCCCGGTGCCGCAGGCGCATGGGCGAAATCGAGGAGGGTCGGCGTCAGGTCGGTGACAAAGGCCGTCGACGCCACCCGGGTGCCTGCGGGAACACCGGGTCCGGCGACGATCAGCGGCACGTGGATGCCCCCTTCGGCCGCGTAGAACTTGAACAGGTCTCCGGGGGAGGAGATGGCCGCCGCCCACTCCGTGCCGATGAAGCCGAGGCTGCCGCGCTCGCCCAGATGATCAAGGGCCCACGCATAGCCATGCTGCGACATCCAGAAATCCATCCCCGGTGCGTGCACCGGATCGCTGGGCTCCGGACCGTTGTCCGAGGTGACGACGAACACCGTGTCATCCAGCTCGCCGCGGCTGGCCAGCCGGTTCATCAGGCGCCCGATGCTGGCATCCATCGCCTCGAGCATGCCGGAATAGACCTCCATGCTCCGGGCATAGATGCGCCGGTCCGCTGGTGACAGGGCGGACCAGGCCCGGGCGAACTTCGGCATGTCCTGGACCTGCGCATCGGCGGGGATCAGGCCCAGCCGGCGGGCCCGCTCCGCGCGCTGCCGGCGGATCTCGGCCCAGCCGGCGTCATACCGGCCGCGGTAGTGGTCGCTGTAGGCCCGCGGGGCCTGGACCGGGATGTGCACCGCCTGGAAGGCCAGATAGGCGAAGAAGGGCTGGGACCTGGGCGGCTTCTGATCGACATAGCGGATCATCCGGTCCACCAGTAGATCCGAGGAATAGTAGCTGTCCGGCAGGTGGGCCGGGGCGCCGTCCTCGAACCAGGGCGCGTCGGCGTAGTAGGGCATGTAGGGTCTGGCCGCCCAGTTGTCCGCGCCGGACGCGTCCAGCGCCAGGGAGCGGTCGAAGCCGTGGCTGTCGGGCAGCTGCCCCGCCCCGTGTCCCAGGTGCCACTTGCCGGCCATCAGGGTGCGGTAGCCCGTGGACCGCAGCCGGTCTGCCACGGTCAGCACGCCGGGTTCGATGTGCAGGCCGTAGCCGTGCTTGCCCCGCTGGGAGGGGGGAAGCACCTCCTCGATGGTGGCCACCCCCGCCCGGTGGTTGTCCACCCCGGTCAGCAGCATGGCCCGCGAGGGCGCGCACAGGGGAGAGGTGTGATAGCCGGTGAACATGGCCCCGCGGGCCGCCAGTCGGTCGATATTGGGCGTATGGGCTTCGCCGCCGAAGGCCCCCAGGTCCATCAGGGCCGCGTCGTCGATCAGCAGGACCACGATGTTGGGGCGGGCCACGGGCGGGGCCGCGGGGCTCAAAGCCTGTGCGGCCGCCCCCGACAGGGTCGCGAGCCACAGCCCCAGCGCCAGCCATCCCGTTCCTCGGTTCGATACCGGCATGACCCTGGTTCCCCTGCTGCTGGCTCAGGGATATTATTTTGGCATATGTTGTGTCAATGGTTCGCCCGGGGGCGAACTTGCCCGGCATCGGATCTGTGACTATCGGTTGCCCATGAGCTCGGACGTGCCGGAAGACGCAGACCTTCGCAGACGCAAGCCGGCACCGGCGGGTCAGGATGGTCGGCTGGAGCGGAGCCGGGTGACCCGGGACCGGATCATCCAGGCGGTACTGGAGCTGATCGGGAGCGGCCATCTCAACCCCACGTCGGACGATGTGGCCAGGCACGCGGGCGTCGGCCACCGCACGGTCTTCCGGCATTTCCAGGACATGGAGTCCCTGTTCGCGGAAATGAACAGCCGGGTGAGGGCCATGGCCCTTTCGGCCCTGGCCGAGCCGAGGTCCGAGGGACCCGTCGCGCAGCGGCTCGAGGCGTTGATCCGCGCCCGCGCCGCCATGTTCGAGCAGATCACCGCCTACTACCTCTCCGGCGAGATCCGTCTGCATGGCTCGCCGACCTTGCAGCGCGCCCGGGCCCAGTTCGCGGCCGAGCAGCGCCGCCAGCTCCTAGACGTGCTGCCCGAGGTGGCGGCCCGGCCCGACGTCACCGCCGCGATCGAGCTCGTGACCTCGATGGATGGCTGGTTGCGCCTGCGCCGTGCGCAGGGCCTGAGTGTCGACGAGAGCCGGCACGCGATCTTCGCCGCCGTGACCCGACTGCTGAGCTGATCCACCGGCCGTGCCGCAGGACATCGGATCCCTTGACGTCCGGCAAATATTGACAGAGTTTGTGTCATTACATTCGCTCGCCCCCATGTGCCTCCGGGGTGGCTGGACGGCGGCTGGAGAAGACGATGGCGGGTTTCTGGGTCTGGGGCGTCGCTGGGGTGGCCTATGCCGTCTTTCTCGCCTGGTACGTCAACTGGCGCGGCCCCCTGTCCAGGGCCGAGATCGAGACCCTGATGGCCCGCATGCGCGCCAACAACGTCGGACACGGCGATCAGGACGAGATGCCGGTGGTGCAGCAGTTTCTCGAGGCGGATGACGGCCGGGAATTCTTCATGCTCAACGTCATCCGCATGGCCGAGGGCGAGGTCCCGGATCCCGTGACCGGCGAGATGCGGTCTGCACGGCAGATCATGACCGGCTACACCCGCATGTTCCTGCCGGCCCTCTTCGCCCGCGGCGGACACCCGGCGCTGGCCTCGCGCCGCATCGGCGGCATGGTCGATACCTGGGGCCTGCAGGAGGTGCCGGCATGGTCGATGATGGGCTATGTCCGCTATCGGAGCCGCCGGGATCTGGCGCATCTGATCTGCAATCCGCGTTTCGGCGGCGCACATGCATTCAAGTTCGCCGCCATGCCGCAGACCTTCAACTTCCCCACCCGGCCGATGATCATGACCCTGGCCGGTCCGCGGATCTGGGTGGGCCTCGTCCTCGCCCTCGCCGCCGCCCTGGCACAGATCGCGCTTCTGCTGTCCGCCCTGCCGAACTGACGCCCGGCGTCGTCTCCGACCCCACCTGCACACTGGAGTGGATCCTTGAACATCCTGCGTACCCCGGACGAGCGGTTCGAAAACCTGCCCGACTTCCCCTGGCCCCCCCACTACCTGACCGTTCGGGACGCGGACGGGTCCGACATCCGTATCCACTATGTCGACGAGGGCCCGCGGGACGCGCCGCCGATCGTGCTGATGCACGGCAATCCGACCTGGGCCTATCTCTACCGGCACATGATCCCTGGCCTCCTGGCGACCGGCCGACGGGTGATCGCCGTGGATCTGGTCGGCTGCGGCCGGTCGGACAAGCCCGCGGCCAAGAGCGACTACACCCTGGCCCGTCACTATGACTGGATGGGCCAGTGGCTCGCCGGGATGGACCTGACCGAGATCACCCTGTTCTGCCAGGACTGGGGCGGAAACATCGGCCTCTATCTGGTGGCACAGCATCCCGAGCGTTTTGCCCGGGTGATCGCGTCCAATACCGGTCTGCCCCTGGGCGAGGGCGAGAGCGAGTTCATGAAGATGTGGGTCGGCATGATGCGCGCCGCGACCGAGTTTCCGTGGCACATGCTGGACGCGGGCATGCAGCGGGCCCTGACCGAGGCGGAGCGGGCGGCGTACCGGGCGCCGTTTCCGACCCCGGAGCACGAGGCCGGGATCATCCAGTTCCCGGTCCTGATCGCGGTGCAGCCGGACAATCCCGGCGTGCCGATGAACCGGGAAGCGTGGGCGCGCCTCGCCCATTTCGACAAGCCCTTCCTGACCCTGTTCGGCGACCTCGACCCGGTGGCGCGGGGCTGGGACAAGCGCGCCCAGGCTCACATCCCCGGTGCCGCGGGCCAGAAGCACCACACCATCGCCACCGCCAATCACTTCATCCAGGAAGACGCGCCGGCGGAACTGCTGGCGCACATCATCCCCTTTCTCGACGTGACCTGAGGAGGTCGCCGCCATGGCCCTGCTGCCCCCGAGCACCAATGCCGACTATCGCGGATCCCGCCTGGCCGTCGGGTTCCTGATCCTGTCTGCCATCCTGACCATCCTGCCCGGACTGATCCACTATGCCCTGCCGGATGGCGGGGCGGGGGTCATCGCGCATATCGACCTGACCACCCGGGCGGACACGATCATCGCCATCTTCGCCTGGTACGGCGCGATGCAGATTCCGTTCGGCCTGCTGATCCTGATCATCGCCCTGCGATACCGGAGCCTCGTCCCGCTGGCGCTGCTGCTGCTGCTCGTGATGCAGTCGCTGAGCGCCTTTTCCGCGTGGTTCTGGAAGGGGTCCCACGGGGACCACCATCCGCCGGAGCACTATGGCAGCGCGATCTTCGTCGGGCTCGGCCTCGTCTTCCTCATCCTCTCCCTGCGCCCCAGGCGCGCCGCCTAGGAACCGACGCATGATCACCCAGCTTCAGGTCCGCCGATCCGCCTTCGCTGAAACCCGCACGGTGTCCGTGGACATGCCCGGGCTGGCGGACGGGGAGGTGCTGCTGGCCATCGACAGGTTCGCCATGACGGCGAACAATGTCAGCTATGCCCTTTCCGGCGAGATGATCGGCTACTGGAAGTTCTTCCCGGTGGCCGAGCCCTGGGGCCTGGTCCCGGTCTGGGGGTTCGCGGACGTGGTCGAGTCCCGCTGTGCCGAGGTGCCCGTCGGCGACCGGGTGTGGGGGTTCCTTCCCATGGCCAGCCATCTGGTGGTTCGCCCGGCA
>DAINBM010000060.1:0-10210 GCA_036732965.1 Caulobacteraceae bacterium
TCACCCCGCGCAAGCTGATCATCTTCAGCCGCGACGAGCTGAAGCAGTACGAGATGGCCCAGGAGTTCCCGGCGGACAGATATCCCTTCATGCGCTGGTTCATCGGCGACGTGCGCGACGCCGACCGGCTGCGCACCGCCATGCGCGGCGTCGACTATGTGATCCATGCGGCCGCCCTGAAGCATGTGCCCATCGCCGAGTACAACCCCTTCGAATGCATCAAGACCAACGTGTTCGGGGCAGAGAACGTGGTCAACGCGGCCATCGACGCGCGGGTGAAGGCCGTGGTGGCCCTGTCCACGGACAAGGCGGCCAATCCGATCAATCTCTATGGTGCCTCGAAGCTGGCCTCCGACAAGATCTTCGTGGCCGCCGAGGCCATGGCCGGGGACTCCGGCGTCAGGTTCTGCGTCGTGCGCTACGGCAATGTGGTGGGCTCCCGCGGGTCGGTGGCGCCCTTCTTCCAGCGGCTGGTGGCGGAGGGGGCGGACAGCCTGCCCATTACCGATGTCCGCATGACCCGCTTCTGGATCACCCTGACCCAGGGCGTGAACTTCGTTCTGTCGAGCCTCGCGATGATGAAGGGGGCGGAGATCTTCGTTCCCAAGATCCCGTCCATGCATACGGTGGAACTGGCCCGGGCCATCGCGCCCCACCTGCCCCACCATGTGGTCGGCATCCGGCCGGGGGAGAAGCTGCACGAGATCATGGTCCCGGAAGACGACGCCCGATCCACCGTCGAGCTGGATGATCGCTTCGTGATCCTGCCGAGCCACAGTCCGGGCCGCATGCAGACCTATCTCGACGCAGGCGGCATCCGCCTGCCCGAGGGATTTTCCTACTGCTCGAACATCAACGAAGAACAGCTGGGGGCCGAGGACCTGCGCCGGATTCTCGCGTCGCCCAGTGGCCCCTGACGGCCTTCGACGGCTCGGTCAGATCTGCTGGTCGACCAGGGCACCGCTCTTGTAAGCGGCATTTTCCGCGGCCTGCTGCGGCGTCTGGTTGGGGATTTCCGAAAGGACCGTGCCCGTGGCCCGATCCAGCAGCTTGAACACCAGCACCGCCTTGTTGGCACCGGGCTCGACGACCACCTTGGTGGGGTCGGGTGCCGAAGGTGCGGCCGTAGCCGGGCTCGCGTCCGACGACGTCAAGCTCGACGAGACAGGGGCGGTTTGCGAAACCGGAGGCGTCTGCACCGGAGCCACGGCTGCGGCGCTGTAATCAATCGGTGCCGGGAGGGACCCGGAAACGGACTGTATCATACCCATATCGACAGCCGTTCTGCCGTCGCTCCTGAGATCGGCCCCCGCTCGTTCATGAACGGATACAGGCCTGCCTGCCCGCAAAATAGGCTAAATTATCTTGTCAAATTCTTAAGCGGGACGCGGCGACGCGCGGAGCCCAGGGGACTCCGCGCGATTTCCAGCATCTTATGCCCCATTTTGGGCGCTGAATAGCCTTAAAATATCAGCGGAACAGGCTCAGCAGCGCCTGACGCGACTGGTTGATGGACGAAAGGGCGCTGACAGACAGCTGCTGCTGCACCTGCAGGGCCTGCAGCTTCACCTGCTCCGCCGCCACATCGGCATCCACCAGGCTGCTGATCTGCGAGGACAGGGTGCTCTGCAGGTTGGTGTTGTTGTTCAGCACCGTGTTGATGGCATCGGAGGCCCCACCGAGCAGCCGGCCAAAGGCGTTGGTGGTGGCCAGCCCCTGCTGGATCGCCGACTGCAGGCTCGCCACATAGGTCGGCAGCCCCTGGGTGGTGACGGTGGTCACCTGGCGAAGCTTGACGCCAGGGGTCACCGAGACATCCGCCGCCGTATAGGCGGCCTTGGTCAAGGCATTGATCGTATTGCCGTTGTTGTCGGCATAGGCATTGGCGACCGTCGTCACCACATTGCCCACCGTGGTCGTGGAGATCTGACCGGCCAGTTGTGCCGCCTGGGCCTTCAGGTTGATCGCATAGGCTCCGGGAAGACCGGAGGCGCTGGCCACGGCCTTGATCGTCACGGCCGGGTTGTTGGCCGCATCGGCGGCGGTATAGGCAAGACCGGTGGCCGAGTTGATGCTGCTGCCATTCGCATCGGCATAGGCATTTTTGAGGGAGTAGGTCCCGGTCGAGGTCGTCGCGGACGCACTCGGGCCGGTGGCCGTGGTGGCGTCGACGGCCACGACCGAAGCGGTGGTGGACCCCGTGGCGGTGAAGGTCGTGACCTGACGAAGGGCGATACCCGCCGCCGCATTGGCACTGGTGTAGGTGGTGGAGCCGTTGCCGGTCTGACCATTCGCATCGGCATAGACCACCGCGGTGGAGAAGGTCCCGTTGGTGTAGGTCGTCAGCCCCAGCGGTGTGACCGTGGCCGTGGCGGTGGTTGTCGTGACCCCATCATTGGTCGTCCCGTAATTGGCCAGCGCCACGATATTGGCAATGTCCGCCTGGGAAAAGCCCAGGCTTCCGGGTCCGGTCGCCTGGACGGTCAGGTTGGCCCCGGCGATGTTCATCTTCTGGCCGTTCCCCAGATTGACCACCAGTCCGCCATTGCCCACCCCGCCGGCGATCAGGGAGCCGCGGCCCAGTGCCAGGGCGTTGTTGCCGTCGTCGGCGATGGCGCTGTTGAGGGCCGCGGCCTGGTTCTGGATCGTCAGGGCCAGGGCATTGCGGGTCGCCGTCGTCGCCGTCTGGTCCGACAGGCCGGTCAGGGCGGTGTTGATCTTGTTCAGGGCGTCCTGGATGGTCTTCAGCGAACCTTGCGCGCCGGTGATGGAGTTCAGGTTGCTGTTCAGCAGGGAGGCCGTCTGCTTCAGGACGCTCTGCTGATTGGTCAGGGTGGTGGCAGCGAAGAACGCGGCCGCATTGTCCGCATAGCCGTTCACCGCCTTGCCGGTGCTGATCCGCTGCTGGGCGGTGTTCATCTGGGAGGTGACGTCATTCAACCCGGCCAGGGCCGAGAGGGCGGAGTTCATCGGGGACAGAGACATAGACATGGCGCGATCCTTGTCAGGAGAGCCGCCGGACCTGTGTGCGGCGGGAGCATTTTGCTCGCTAAGATCGCATGCATCATCGGCGCCACGACCCTACCGCGCATTTTGGCGCTCAACCCCCTGATTCAGAACGTTATTCGTGAGGCACAAAAATAGACGCCGACCGGGCGATTTCCGCCGGTCGGCGCCTTTTGCCACTTATCCGCGCAATTAATGCCTATATGTGCAGTTTATTTGTGACTTTAAGCTGCATCAGCGCCCGGTAAAGGCGGCGATGCGCTTCTGCAGGAAGGCCGTGACCCCCTCGCGGAAGTCATCGCTCTTGCCCGCCCGGCGCTGCTGCACCCGCTCCGCCTGGAGCTGCTCCAGCCAGCTCTGGTCGAGGCTGGTCCAGATCATCTGGCGGATCATGCCCAGCGCCATGGGACCGTTGGCCAGTTCCTTGGCCAGGGTCATGGCCGTGGACATGAGCTCCGCATCGGGCACGCAACGGTTGACGAGGCCCCAGTCCAGCGCCGTCTTGGCCGGGATCTTGTCCCCCAGCAGGGCCATCTCCATGGCCCGGGCCTTGCCGATCATGCGGGGCAGCATGTAGGTCGAGCCCCCGTCCGGCACCAGGCCGATGCGGCGGAAGGCCTGCAGGAAATAGCTGCTCTCCGCCGCCACCACGATGTCACCCATCAGGGCCAGCGAGCAGCCGACCCCCGCCGCCGCGCCGTTCACGGCGGTGACGATGGGCACATCGCTGTCGCGCATCAGGGTCACCAGGGGGTTGTAGTGGGTCTCCAGTGCCCGGCCGGCGTCGGGCTTGCCGTCCGCATCGAGGGTCGCGCCGGCCCCGGCGGACAGGTTGGCACCGGAGCAGAAGCCCCGCCCCTCCCCCGTCAGCACGATGGCCCGGGCGGCGACGGCCCCCGTGGCCACCCGGCGGAAGGCGTCTGTCAGTTCCGCAGCGGTGTCGACACCGGCAGCGTTCATGGTGGCCGGGTCGGACAGGGTGATGACGGCCACGCCGTCCACCAGGTCCATCTTGATCTTGGTGTAGTCCATCGCTCGCTCCCTCGGGCTTTTCCGGCAGAATAGGCCGGACCGCGCAGGGAGCAACCGTGACCTAGGGTCAGGCGGCCTGGGACGTCTCGGCGTTGGTGGTGCGGTCGCGCCCGGCATTCTTGGACTGGTAGAGGGCCCGGTCCGCCCGCTCCATCAGGGACTGGGGGGACTCCCCGGACCGGAGCATCGCCACCCCGGCCGAGACCGTCACCACGCCCAGATCCTCCGCCGTCGAGCGGCGCTTGAGGGAGCGGCAGGAAATGTCTTCCCGCAGGGCGTCCAGCGCCTGGGCAACCGTGCGCGCATCCTCGCCCGGGAACAGGACCGCAAACTCCTCCCCGCCATACCGGGCCGCAAAGCGGGGATGGACGCTGGCCTTGCCGAGCAGGGAGGCCACATAGCGGATCACCTGGTCACCGGTCTGGTGCCCCCAGGTGTCGTTGAAGCGCTTGAAATGGTCGATGTCGAGGATGCCCACGGACAACACCCCGCCCGAGGCGTGCGCGCCCTCGATGGCCCGGGCGAGTTCGTCGTCAAAGGCCTTGCGGTTGGCGAGGTTGGTCAGGGCATCGGTCATGGCGTCCCGACGGACCTGTTCGAGGTGCGTCCGCAGGCGCTTGATCTCTTCGGCGGAGCGGGCCAGCCGGGTTTCCAGGGTGGCATTTTCCTTCTGGATCCGGCGGGTGGAGATGGCGAGGCTTTCGACCACCCGGTGCAGGTTCTGCGGCTCCGGCGGCAGGGCCAGCTCGCGGGAGGCCCCCTCAAGGGCGCGGCCGTATTCGTTGGTGCTGACCTGCGCCACGCTGATCGCCGACGAGATCGCCGCGAGCTGCCGGGTCAGCTGATCCCCGGCATCGCGGATTTCCTCGGTCAGGCGCAGCCGCGGCAGATGCTCAACGGCCAGGTCCTCGGCGATGGCGTCGGTGAGGGGCTGCCCGGAGCTGACGAGACGGTAGATTTCCCGGCCGATCGGGCCATCGGGATCGCTGATGGCGTAGAGCCAGAGCTCGAAATTCAACGGCGTGGGCCACACTTCACTCTCTTCCATCTGGGCGATGGCCAGCCGGGCGATGCGGAAGGCATCCCGGCTGCGGACGAGAGAGTCGACTTGGTCAGTCATGGGGCGTTGCTCTCGCAAACTCGTGGGCGGGTCGAACCCTTGCCGGAGAGAGGCTAGACGCAAACGCCAAACGTCTGGTTAAGGGATGCGCCGGTAACGACCCCGACCCGGGATCATGGAGCGGAACAGCCCCTCACCGGCGCGAATCGAGTGGCGCATCGGCCACCGGCAAGCCGAACCGCTCTGCCACCCTTGCCGCCAGAGCCCTCATGGCACCGTCCCAAACGCCAAGCCGCTCTGTCTGGACGACGCTGACATCCGGATAGAAAGGCCAGCGATCCGTGCCGAGCTGGGGCCAGCCCCCGGGGATGGCCACCAGGATCACGGGCACGCCGCAGGCCGCCGCAATGTTGCTGGTGGCATTGGCCGGGCCGACCACCAGGTCCAGGGCCCGGGTCAGGGCCGCCAGATCGTCCAGATCGTTCTTCAGATCGATGCCGGGCGGTGTCCAGAGGCGGATCCCCCGCTCAGCCGCCTGGGCCTGCTCCGCGCCGGTGTCTCCATACTGGAGATTGACGCACACCACACCGGGCAGGGTCAGGACCGGGGCCCATTGCTCGAAGGCCGAGAAATGTCGCGAACGCGCGGGATCGATCTTCAGGCTCTTCCACAGCACCCCGACCTTCGGGGCCGGACCCAGCTCGGCCAGGACCTCGGTCCAGTGGGCGATGCGCGCGGGGTCCGGCACGAGAAAGGCCCGAGCCCGGTCAAAATCGGCGATGCTGCGGCGAAACTGGCGCAGGGGCGCGGCCATGGGCAACCAGCCATCGATCTGCCCCTCGAAGTCCTGGAGAAGGGCCGCGGAGCGGAGCACGGAATGACCGGACTGGGCCGTCACGTGCCCACCCACCACCACGTTGGGGAAGCTCCGCTGGAACAGGGGAATCAGGCGGGGTTCGACGGCCATGAACAGCTGCCCCTCCGGTCCGATGGCCGCCAGCAGGTCCGGGACCAGCGAGGCGAACAGCACCTCGTCCCCCAGACCCTGCTCGCCGAACAGCACCAGACGGCGCCCAGCCAGGGGCTCGCCCGGCTTCCATGCCGGGACGTCGACGACAAAGACCGGCGCATTGGCGAAATGCGGATCCTGCCGCGCCTCGTAGGCCTCCCAGCCCTCGACCAGCTGGCCGTTCACAAGGAGTGCCTGGGCCAGGGCCAACCGCATCATCGCCCGGTCGGTGGGCTCCTCGGCGAGGGCCAGAGCCGTATGGAGATCCTCAAGCGCCTCGGTGGTCTGCCCCATCATCAGATGGAGGTTGCCGCGATTGTACACGGCCTTGCCGAAGGTCGGCTCCAGACGGATCGCCTCATCGAAGAAGATCAGCGCCCGGTCCGCGTCCCCGCGCGCCACCATCAGCGTGGCGAGGGTGTTCCAGAGCTGCGCGGCCTCGGGATGCGTCTTCAACAGGTCGGACAGATAGGCGATGGCATCATCGTAACGCATCTGGTCCCGCAGGGCGTTGGCCAGATTATTGGCAACGGCGAGATCGTCGGGAAACTTCGCCAGATGTGCACGGTAGAGAACCTCGGCATCGGCGAACAGACCGGAGTGGAAGGCCACCCGGCCGAGATCGGCCTGGATCTCCTCCGCGACGGGACCACCAATGCGGACCACCTGCTCGAAGCACTGCAGGGCGGTCATGAAATCCCCGGTTCGTTCCCGGGCAACGCCGACGATCTTCCATGCGACGGCATTGTCGTGGTCCGCCTGGACCACGGCCATGGCCGCCTGTTCGGCCGCAGCCAGATCTCCGGCCTCCAACGCGGCAATCGCCTCCGGAAGCCGTTGGCCGGCCCTTGCGCGCTCCAGCATTCCGGCGGCTGACGACAAGCGCGACAGGGCGGAGGACGCGCCCAGATCACGGCTCGCCCCGGGGGGCACGAAGGCCCCCGGGAACACGGGTCCGGACGTGGTCAACCCCGCCCCTTGCGGCCCCTGGATCAGGATGGAGGCGCGGGGATCTCTGGATCCGGTCTTGGTCATGGACGCTTCTCTCCGCGACGGCATCGTCTGTGGCCAACGGTCGCACCCCTTTGCCACAGACACTGTTAACCAACTCCCTTTAGGGATGCTTTAGCACGGTCTGATTATCGTTCACTCCGCGCGTGGGTCGAGAGAACGGCGACGTTTTCGAACCCTGCTGCGCGCCCTGCCATTGGTTGATGTCCATGCCGCTTAAGCTGTCACTCAAGCCCGGGGAGAAATTCGTCCTCAACGGCGCCGTGGTCCAGAACGGCGACCGACGGACGATCCTTGTGTTGCAGAACAAGGCTTCGGTCCTGCGTGAGAAGGACATCATGCAGGAAGATGAGGTCACCTCACCTGCCCGCCGGATCTACTTTCCGGTCATGATGATGTACCTCGATGAAGCAGGCCTCGAAACCTATTATGAAGAATTCGCACGGCGCATGACCGAATTCATGGGCGTGATACGAAATCCGACCATCCAGGCGACCTGCGTCCAGGTGTCACGCCACGTGCTCGCCCGGGAACACTACAAGGCATTGATGCTCTGCCGGAAATTGATCGACTACGAAGACGAAAGGCTGGGGAATGTCGCTTCAGGCGTACAAACAGGCGGCACAGCGGGCTGAAACCCCCCGGGAGGCGGAATACCGTCTCTTCGGCGAGGTCACGCGCGCCCTCATCCGCGCCGCGGAGCTGGATCGGACCCAGATCGCGGAGCGCATGGATGCACTGCACTGGAACCGGCAGTTGTGGAACTCGCTGGCGACGGAGTGTGCCGATTCGGCCAACACCCTGCCGGTGACCTTGCGGGCGCAGATCATCAGTCTCAGCCTGTTCGTCAATCGTCACACCAGCGCCATCATGCAGGGTACCGAGACCTTCGACGAGCTCATCGAGGTCAACCGGATCGTCATGCAGGGGCTGGCTCCGCCGGTGCCCACACCGACCGCCTGAGCCGCGGCCGCCTGAGCCGCGCCCGCCTGATCCAGGGCCGTCAGACCCGCCCCCCTGCCCGCTCCGGCTCCCCGGCCCGAACCTAGTCCTTCACCCAGGCCGGGCGACGCAGGGACTTGGCCACCACGCGGCCGTCGGTGGTGTGAACCGGGGTCGTGATGCCGAGATCCTTCCGCATCTCGTTGTAGCCGGCCATGTGCACGATCCCGACGGGGGTATTGGGGATATAGCGCTCCACGAGGGCTGTTTCGTCCGGGGTGCAGCACCAGTACGGGCCCATGTAGTTGCAGATCTCCGGCATCAGCTCCGCGCTCAGCCCGTCCGCGTGGACGATCAGCCCCAGCGCCAGCTGGTCGGAGGTGAAGACCCGCCCCTTCACGATCACCTCGGCCTGCCGCTCCCGCCAGGCGTTCCAGTGGGGGGCGTCCCGGCGAATCGCGAAGACACCGGCATTGAAGGTCGGCTTGTCGCCGACCTTGCGGGCCACAGCCTCCGACAGTCCGGCGCGACGGGCATTCTTGTAGAGCTGCGACTTCACCTTGGCATAGCCGAAGGCCGCCCACTGCACGGTCATGGTCACCTGGCTGTAGCGCGAGGTCTGGGACACGACGGCCAGGCCGCTGCGCTCTGCCCCCTGGCACAGCATGTCGACGGCCGCGATGTCATGAACCCAGGCATCCCCGTCGATCCAGATGATCAGGTCACTGTCCGGCAGATGCTGGTCCAGAAAGGTCCGAGACGTCAGCACCTTGAGATGCTCCCGCCCGCGGATCCGCGAGGGATGGATGTCGAAACCCCAGCCAACCTGCAGGATCCGGGCCCCGTACCGTGTCGTCAGATGCGTCATCTGCTCCGGCTCCAGCCCGCCGTCTATGACCACGAGCCCCATGGCAGCCGTGTCCCGGAAATACCGGACCGATGCGCACAACTCCTCGATCAGCGGGAAATAGTTGGCGTCGCCGCCGGTTACGATGGTGCGTTGGGTCATCCGGCGGGTCCTGCGGCGGTCGGCATTCCCACGCGATAGGCGCTTGCACACCCCAGCGTCAACCGCTCTAGCTTGTGGAGAGCCTGAGCACGGCGGGGGCCGCCGGTTCCGGACGGGACGCATCGCCCGCCGGATGCCACCGACCCGCGCCACGCGCGACGACAAGAGGGAACGGACCATGCAGACATCTTCACCGCCGCACGATCGCACGCCGGTCATCATCGGCGTGGGCGAAGCGTCCGAGCGGATCGACGCGGCGGACTATGCGGCGCTGTCCCCGGCTGATCTGGCCGCTGCCGCCGCGCGGGCCGCCGTGGCCGACACCGGTGCCACCGGCCCGGTGCTGGAGGCCATCGACGCCATCGCCGCCATCCGGCAGTTCGAGGTCTCCGGGCCCGGATTCAACGCCCCGTTCGGCTGCTCGAACAACTTCCCGAGGTCCGTGGCCAACCGGATCGGTGCCCGTCCGGCCCGGGCCATCTGGGAGAAGGTGGGCGGTCAGGGGCCTCAGCATCTGGTGAACGAATTCGCCCACGCCATCGCTGCAGGCCATTCCGAAATGGTGCTGCTGGTGGGATCGGAGGCCATTTCCACCGTCCGACACCTGACCGGCCTCGGACAGAGCCGCGACTGGTCGGAAACCGTGGATGCAGAGGTTGAGGACCGGGGCCTGGGCCTGGAAGGCCTTCTCACCGCCGACCTGGCCCGGCACGGGGCGCGGACTCCCATCCATCTCTACGCCCTGTTCGAGAATGCCCGCCGCGCCCGACTGGGCCTGGACCGGACCACCTATGCCAGGGCCATGGGTGCCCTCTTCGCGCCCTTCACCGATATCGCCGCCGGCAACCCTCACGCCATGGCCCCCGAACGGCTGACCGCATCGGAGATCGCCGAGATCACACCGCGCAACCGGATGGTCGCCGACCCCTTCCCCCGCCGGGTGATCGCGCGGGACCAGGCCAACCAGGGGGCCGCCATCCTCCTGACCAGCGTCGGTCGCGCCCGCGCCCTGGGGGTCCCGGAAGACCGGTTCATCTACCTCTATGGCGGCGCGGACGTCGCCGAACGGACGCCGATCCAGCGCCGGGATCTCTCCCGTAGCCCGGCCACGGTCCTTGCCTGTGAGGCGGCCCTCGCCTGC
>DAINBM010000061.1:0-10166 GCA_036732965.1 Caulobacteraceae bacterium
GGACAAGGCCCGCCCGGCCTTTGCCGATCCGCAGCTGGCCGCCGTGGTGGACAGCCTCGCCCATCCCGGCCCGATGTTCGGCCAGGATCCAGAGGCCCTCCGCGACCGGGTGCTGAAGACGTCACTGGCCGACGCCTGGCGCGACACCGCAGGCCGTCTGGGGTCGGATGCCGCCCGCTGGCGCTGGGGTGACCTGCACCGGGCCCGCTGGTCCCCGGCCGTGGCCACGCTGGCCAAGGGGCCGATGGCGGCGCAGATGTCGGTGGGCCCCCTGCAGGTGGGCGGCTCCGGTGAGTCGCCCATGGCCACCAGCTATCGCAACAGCGATTTCGACGTGGTGGCGGGTGCCTCGGTGCGCATGGTGCTGGACGTGGGGGCCTGGGACAATTCGGTGGTGATCAACACCCCCGGCCAGTCCGGCGACCCGTCGAGCCCGCACTACCGCGACCTGTTCCCCCTCTGGGCGGGGGGCAGCTATGTCCCCCTGCTCTATTCCCGGGCCGCGGTGCTGGCGGCGGCGGAGCGGGTGATCAGCCTGAGGCCCGGACGCTGAGCCCGGGCCGCCGGCCGGGGATCATTTCCCCGGCCGGTAGGTCCGCTCCACGTGGCCCTTCAGGTCCTCGGGATAGAAATAGACGGGCCGCAGGGCCCCGTCCGCATAGCGCTGGGCCTGGTCGGTGAAGTGAGGGTCGCCCACATGGCCGCTTTCGCCGCCCGCGCTGACCGCCACGGCCCGGACCTTCGGCCCGAATTCCACCACGGCGACGAAGCTGTTGCCGGTATCGCCATAGTACTTCTTCGTCCCGTCCCGGGGCCTGGCCTCGAAGGCGGCCAGCGAGCCGAAGCGGGCGCTGGCAAAGCCCACGGGGATGCTCGGCTGGTCGTCCCTGTAGCTCTGGCGGATGTTGTTGGTCAGGCGCTGGAAGCGGTTGATCTGACCCCAGGGAGTCTTCCAGCTGCCGAAGTCCGCGCTCAGGTGATCCACGGCACCGGACAGGCGCTGCAGTTGCTCGTGCGGGCTCATCACCTCGCCCACATGTTCGAAGATGCGGTTCCGGTCATCACCGAAGCGGCGGATCATCTCCGGCCAGAAGCTGTCGGCCCAGTATTGCGCGAGGCTCATGGCCACGCTGTCCTTGCCCCAGCGATAGTCCCAGACCCGGAGCGTCGCCACCGGCTCGGCGAGCTTCGCCTTCAGGGGGCTGTCCGCCGGTTCCGCATCCCAGGCGGCGACGAGCCTCGGGATCATGTGCGCAAAGGCGGGCTGGTAGCTGTCATAGGCCGCGGCCAGAAGTCCCTCGAGGGTGAAGTCCTTTCGGCCCTCGAGCAGGCGCAGTGCGTGCAGACCCCGGGGATTCTCCCCCACACTGTCCATGTATTTCGGGAACTGCTCCGGCTTCGGACTGGCCGAGCCCGCCGCGGAGTAAGGCCAGTTGTTGGAATTGTAGACGAAGCCGGTGGACGGATTGACGAGGGTCGGGGTCTCATCGAGGTCGTGGACGCCCTTCCAGTCCGTGGCCGGGTCGGACCCGTCGACGGGCTTCAGATAGTCCACGTCCGGCCCGCGCCGGGGGGTGAACTGCGGGTGGAGATAGGCAATCTCCCCCTTGCTGTCGGCAAACAGGGTGTTGTTGGAAGAATTGGCCTTCAGCATGGCCACCTTGCGGAAGCTGGCATAGTCCGTGGCCCGGGTGCGCAGCCAGGACTGCTGCAGGGCCGCCACCGGCCGGTCCATCATGGCATAGCTGATCCAGCGACCGCCCTCGTCCGCCACCACCGGGCCGTGATGGGTGCGATAGACGGTGAAGCGCCGGGTCGCCGTCGCGCCGTCCCTGGCCCGGTACGGAATGGCGAGATGCACGACCTTCACCGGCCGCAGCGTCCGCCCATAGCGGTAGAACAGCTGCGCCCCCTTGTGGACGATGGTCTCGCGGAACTCCGCCGTGCGCACCGAGCCGGTGGAGGTGTGCATCCAGCCCGCATGGGCATTGAAGCCCTGATAGACGAAGAACTGGCCCCAGGTGCTGGCCCCGTAGACGTTCAGGCCGGCGTCGCTGGTGACCTGGGCCTCGGAGCGGAAATAGAAGCTGGTGTGCGGATTGATCAGCAGCAGGGCATGGCCGGTGGTGGTGTTCTGCGGCGCGATGGCAATGCCGTTGGAGCCCCGCTGCTCCATGGGCAGCTTCGGGATCTCGGCCACCTTCACATCCGACGGCCGGCCGTAGAAGGCCTCCAGCTTTTCCAGGGAGATGCTCTCGATGTCGCCGCCGATGCTGCCCTCGGAAAAGGCCAGCGTCATCCAGGGCTCGAACCGGCGGATGGCCTCGGGATGGGTGTCCGGGTGCGTGGCGAGGTAATAGTTCAGCCCGTCCGCCCAGGCGACCATCAGCGTCCTCAGCCAGGGCGGACACTGGCGGTAGCGGGCCTTCAGCACCGACGGATCGTTGTAGATGCGGGCGCGCAGGTCGCTCCAGATCTCGCCCTCTCCCCGGGCCAGCGCGCGCAGGCCGAGATTGTCGAGATAGTTGGTCTCCACCCGGGGAAAGTCATCCTCGGCCTGGGCGTAGATCATGCCGAACACGGCATCGGCGTCGGAGCGGCCGTGCACATGGGCGATGCCGTGGTCGTCCCGGGTGATGGTGACCCGGGCCGCCTGGGCCCGCCAGCGGGCGGCGTCGCCGCCCCCGTGGGCCGGTGACGACAGGGCGGCCCCGGCCAGCGCCATCCACGCCCCTGAGCACAGCAGGCCCAAAACCCCGATCTTCTTCATTCGACGGACTCTCCCATGGCGACGCGGCAGCTTAACGTCTCCGGGACCGGAGACAATGCACGACACGGAAACCACCAAGGGGGGAGTCATCACCCGCATGCTTCGTGTTACAGTTTAAATTCGTCGACGTATTTGCAATATCAACTAACTTTCCAATACTCCCGGCTCACGGTCCGACTCGCGGTCGAGCGGACGACAGCGGGAGCATCTGGCATGCGCGGAAGGTTCACTCGGACGGTCATGGCGCTGGTGGTGGCCGGGTTCGCGGCGGCAAGCCTGGGGCTGGCCTCGGCTCCGGTGTCGGCCCGGGCGGCCGATGCGCCGGTGGCCAAGGCCAAGCCCTGCCGGGATGACAAGGGGCGCTTCGCCAAGTGCCCGGCACCGGAGGCCTCCAAGCCCAAGCCCTGCCGGGACGCCAAGGGCCGCTTCATGAAGTGCCCCAAGCCCTGAGCCCTGAGCCCTGCGGCTTAAGCGACCGGTCCGCCCCGCAAGTCTGGCGTCTTGTCAGGGCGGCGACCAGCGGCCACACTCGGACGCATGACACAAGCCTCCGCCCACGACCTCATCCTGCATCACTACGAGACCTCGCCCTTCTCCGAGAAGGTGCGGGTCCTGCTCGGCATCAAGGGCGCGGCCTGGCACTCGGTGCTGATCCCCAACATCATGCCCAAGCCGGATCTGACACCCCTGACCGGCGGTTATCGGCGGACTCCGGTGATGCAGATCGGGGCCGACATATATCTCGACACCCAGATCATGCTGGCGGAGATCGAGCGGCGCTGGCCGTCCCCCCGCACCGTGTCGGGTGCCGACTGGGCGGTGAACCTGTGGGCGGACCGGCTGATGTTCCAGGCCGCCGTGCCGATGATCTTCGGCGAGCTGGGGGCCCATGTGCCCGAGGCCTTCATCAAGGATCGGGAACAGCTGTCCGGACGTCCCTTCGATCCCGGTGCCATGGCCGCCGTGGCCCCCTACATGGCCACCCAGTTCCGCGGTCACGCCGCCTTCATCGAGGCGGGACTGGCGGATCGCCCGTGGCTGGCGGGCGACCAGCCCGGCATCGCCGATGCGGCCGCCTGGATGAACATCTGGTTCGCCAGCCGCAACGTGCCTGCCACCACGGCGAAGCTGCTGGCCGGCCTGACCCGGGTGCTCGACTGGGATGAACGGATGCGCGCCCTGGGCCACGGGCACCGGACGGAGATGACCGGGGCTCAGGCCCTGGAGATCGCCCGGACCTCGGACCCGGCGGCGGCCCCCGCCCATGACCCGGCCGATCCCTCCGGCCTGCAGCCCGGCGCGGCCGTGCTGGTGATGGCCGACGACTACGGCCGGGACCCGGTGCGCGGCACGCTGGTGGCGGCGACGCCCCGGTCCATCACCCTGGCGCGGGAGGATGCCGCCGTGGGGCGGGTGCATGTGCACACGCCGCGGGTGGGCTATGTGCTGACGGCGGGGTAAGGGGCGCGCCCCCCGTCACGCCACCGCCATTTCCCCCATCTCCGGGGCCTCGCCATAGCCAGCCAGGGCCCGGTTGAGCACGGCGAGCAGGTCGCCGGCATCGATGGGCTTGGCCAGATGGTCGTCGAAGCCTGCGGCCCGGTATTCGGCAATCTGCTCCATCATGGCATTGGCCGTCAGCGCCACCAGCGGCGTGCGGGCCATGCCCTGGGCCCGTTCCAGCCCCCGGATGGTCCGGGCAGCCTCGATCCCGTCCATCACCGGCATCTGGATGTCCATCAGCAGCACGTCCCAGCGGCCGGTGCGGAAGGCTTCCACCGCCTGGGCCCCGTCCCCCACCATCGTCACCTCGCAGCCCAGCTGGGACAGGAGCGTGCGCAGCACCAGCTGGTTCACCGGATGATCCTCCGCCGCCAGGATGCGCAGACCCTCGCCGGCCTCGTCGAGACCCGCGGCCTCGGCTCCGGCCGCCTCCGCCCCCGGCGCCGGGCTGTCGCCGATCCGCGGCAGAGGGAGCTCGGCGGTGAAGGTCGTCCCCTCCCCCGGCGTGCTCGATACCGTGATCTCTCCCCCGAAGGCGTGGACCAGCTCCCGGCAGATGGACAGGCCAAGCCCGGTGCCGCCGTACTTGCGGGTGGTGGAGGCGTCGGCCTGCTCGAACTTGGAAAAGATCTTGGCCGCCGCCTCCGGTGTCATGCCGATGCCCGTGTCGCGCACCGTCAGGCGCAGGCCCTCCCCGGCACCGAGGGGGGCGAAGGTCACATGGACCCCGCCCTCGCTGGTGAACTTGATGGCGTTGGAGACGAGGTTGTCCACCACCTGCCGCAGGCGCGTCGGATCGCCGCGATAGAGGCCGCGGGCCTGCCCCTCCACCGTCAGCTCGAGGGCGAGACCCTTGGCCTCCGCCGCCGCCCAGAAGGCGTGGCGGGAGCCCTCCACCACCGGGGCCAGATCGAACTCCAGGCTTTCCAGGGAGAGCTTCCCCGCCTCGATCTTGGCGAGGTCCAGCAGATCGTTGAGGATGGTCAGCATCCCCCGGCTAGAGCCCCGCAGCACCTCCAGCCGCTCCCGCTGGATCGGGCTCAGCTCGTCGGCGGCGATGGCCTGGATCATGCCCAGCACCCCGTTCAGCGGCGTGCGCACCTCGTGGCTCACATTGGCCAGGAACTGGGACTTCAGGGCATTGGCCTCCTCCGCCCGCTGCCGGGCGGCCTGCAGCTGCCGGTTCAGCCGTCGCTGCCACACCAGCACCCCGATGGCCGCGGCGCAGAGGACGGCGGCGGCCGCCCCCATGACCCACTGGAACAGGATGATCGTCTGCTGCTGCTGTTCGTTGCGGCGAGAGAGATCCAGTTCCCTGGCCAGACTTTTCCGCAGTTGAACAAATTCCTCGTCATTCTGCTCGATGGTCTGCATCTCGGCATTGCGCCAGTAGGCGGAGGCACGGTCGAAGCCCTGGGCCGCACGCCCCTCCCAACGGTCGATCCACGCCCGGGTCAGTTCGGCGCTGTCCGGAGCTCCGGCGAAATGATCGCGACGGGTGATCGCGTCCAGTTCCGCCAGTATGCGCTTCGCCTCGCCGGTGCGGCCCAGTTTCGCATAGGCCAAGGCACGGAAGTCCTGCAGGCCAACATAGGCCAGTGTTGGCGTTGCTGCCGCCACGGTCCGGCCCGCACTGCACTTCAGGACGCCTTCCGGCGTGCCGAAGTCATGTTCGACGACGGCGCATGACTGGAGGAGCGCGATGTCCAAGGCACCGCCCGGGCTCTCGGACGACACCCGGGTCAAGGCCCCGAGGGCCAGGCGGGCCAGCGTCTCGTCCCTGGAGGTCAACCCGACAGCCACCAGGATCTGCAATGCGTCCGAAATGGCGTTGGGTGCGGAGGTCTGCGCGAAGTTGTGCTCGGAGGCTTCGAGCGCGGGGACCACGTGTTCAGGGTCTCGCAGCAGGGCGAAGGCATAGGCGACTTGCAACCAGTCATAGCCAAGGACGATGTGACGATCCGGGTCGTCGGCCGGAACGAGGGTGCGCACCTTCTCGAGCAGGAGCAGCGAACCCAGTTTATCTCCTTCGCAGGCGGCCCACTTCGCAGCGCTCGTCATCGCCATCGCCCGGACCATCCAGTCGGGATCGGCACCAAATGCCTTCATGAAGGACTCGGCCGCAGTCGTGGGATGGAGCATCGCCGATCCGTTCATCTCGATCAGCTGGGACAGACGCTGGTACCGACGATCCCCCTCCTGCCGGGCGATCTCGCGAAGTCTGGCGTTCCAGGCCCCGGCATCCGCTGCCCGGGAGATATCACCGAGCTGCAGGGCGACGGCAAAGAGACGGCGGAGCCGTTCGCGGCCCTTCAGTTGCAGGGCGTCGCGTCCGTATTGCCGGACCCGGTCCAGAGTGCCGACGGACAGCCGATGTTCGATGGCGCGCACGACCGGTGCCGCATCATAATGGCGCGCGACCGGCGCGGCGCTCGCGGATCCGGCCATCAACGCCACCAAAAGTCCGAACCAGAACCGCCGCATGCCCCCTCCGCCCCTCGGCACCGGCAGGTCGCGACCCCATCAAGATCATCCCGCGCAGCACAACAGACATCGCCTGCCGCTACCCTGATCCCCCACGCATTAAAATTTCAAATTCAATTATATTTACGAAATCGAAGAACCCGAAAATTCAAATAACAGACACTTCAATTCAAATAACTACACCTCAGGTGCAGGATACTCCACTCAAGGCGACGAATTCATGGTTACTTCTGGAGGGGCGGACGGGGGCGGATGAGACCTTCCTGGGCCGCACTGGCCACCAACCGCCCCTCGGACGTGTAGATGGACCCGCGATTGAAGCCCCGCGCGCCCCCCGCTGACGGGCTGTCCTGCACATAGAGGTGCCAGTCCCGGGCGCGGCTGGGCTGGTGGAACCACAGGATGTGGTCGAGGCTGGCCATCTGCACCCCGGTCATCCAGCTGACCCCGTGCGGCCGGGCACAGGTGGCCAGCAGGGACATGTCGGTGGCATAGGCGATGACGCACTGGTTCAGGGCCGGATCGTCCCCCACCTCGCCCCCGGCCCGGAACCAGACCCGCTGATAGGGGTCGGCCTTCTCCGGCTTCAGCGGATTGACCGGGTCCACCCGCCGCATCTCGATGGCGAAGTCCCGGGCCACCAGCTCCTTCAGCTGCGGCGGCGTGTCGTCCGAGGCGGAGGCGGCGCGCTCCGCATCGCTGGGCACGTCCTCCGGGCGCGGCGCATCGGGCATGGGGGACTGGTGCTCATAGCCCGGCTCGTCCACCTGGAAGGAGGCGGCGAGGTTCAGGATCTGCTCCCCATGCTGGATGGCGATCACCCGGCGCGTGGTGAAGCTGCGCCCTTCGCGGGAGCGCTCCACCTCGTACAGCACCGGGGCCTTGGGGTCGCCGGGGCGGATGAAATAGGCCTGCAGGGAATGGCAGCGCCGCCCCTCCACCGTGCGATAGGCGGCCATCAGGGCCTGGGCGATCACCTGGCCGCCATAGATGCGGTTGTGGTGACGCTCGTCCTCGGGGGTCTGGCCGCGGAACAGGTTCTCCTCGATCTTCTCCAGGGTCAGGATGTCGATCAGGGTCTGGATCGCGCTCATGAGGGGGCTCCGCGGGGGTGGAGGGGTGGATTACTCCCCGGCGGCGAAGGGGGCAAGCGCGGTGGGTGCGTCCTTCGAGACGGGCTACGCCCTCCTCAGGATGACGCGCGTCTGTGCGGGACCCGGAATCCATCGTGCGCGCGAAACACCAAACCTTCGTCAGGGTGAGGACGCCCGGAACGGGCCCCCGCGAACCCAGCACCACCGTACAGCGTCCTTCGAGACGGGCTACGCCCTCCTCAGGATGACGCTCGGGGAAGGAACCAACAACGGGCGTCATCCTGAGGAGCCCCGGCACGGGGCGTCTCGAAGGACGCAGCCCCTCACCTCGGCACGGTCTTGCCCGGGTTCATCAGCCCCAGCGGATCCAGCGCGTCCTTGATGGCCCGCATCACGGGGATGGCCGGTCCATGCTCGCGGATCAGGGCCTCGAGCTTGTGCAGACCCACCCCGTGCTCCCCCGTGCAGGTGCCGCCATGGGACTGGGATACCATGCTCACCCCCTGGGCCAGCCCCTCGGCCCGGGCGCGGCTGGCCGCATCCTTCGGGTCGAACAGGATCAGCATGTGGAAGTTTCCGTCCCCCACATGGCCGACAATGGGAGCCTTGAGCCCCGCCTCCCGCGCCAGCCGGTCGCAGTCGTCGATGGCCGCGGCCAGGGCGGAAATGGGCACGCAGGCATCGGTGGTCATGGCCTCCATCCCGGGATGGAGGGCCAGGCTGGAATAATAGGCGTCATGCCGGGCCTTCCAGAGACGGTTGCGGTCCTCCTCCCGCTCGGCAAAGGCAAAGGCCCGCCCGCCGTGGGCGTCGGCGATGGCCCGCAGCTGGACGATCTGCTCGGCCACCGCCTGGGGGCCGCCATGGAACTCCAGGAACAGGGTCGGCAGGGGGTCCAGCCCCTCCAGCTTCGAGATCCGGATGAAGCCCTCGAGGATCGCGGCATCGACGAACTCGATCCGGGCCATGGGGATGCCGCACTGCATGGCTGTGATCACCGTCTGCACGGCCCCGGACAGGGTCTCGAACTGGCAGGTTGCGGCGGAGATGGTCTCGGGCACGCCGAACAGGCGCAGCTGCACCTCGGTGATGACGCCCAGCGTCCCTTCCGCCCCGCAATAGAGCCGGGTCAGGTCATAGCCGGCGGAGGACTTCCGCGCCCGGCCACCGGTGGTGATCACCTCGCCTTGCGGCGTGACCACGGTCAGGCCCAGCGTCACCTCCCGCATGGTGCCGTAGCGCACGGCATTGGTGCCGGACGCCCGGGTGGAGACCATGCCGCCCAGGGTGGCGTCGGCACCGGGATCGATGGGAAAGAACAGGCCCTGGTCGCGCAGGTGCCGGTTCAGCTGCATCCGGGTGACGCCCGCCTGCACCCGGCAGTCGAGATCCCCGGCATTCACCTCCAGCACCTGGTCCATCCGCGACAGGTCGAGGCTGAGGCCGCCATAGGGCGCGCTGACATGCCCTTCCAGGGATGTGCCCACACCAAAGGGGATGATCGGCAACCGCTGGGCGGCGCACGCGCGGACGATGGCCGCGACCTCGTCCGTGGTCAGGGGATAGGCCACAAGATCGGGCAGGGCCAGGTCCCGCAGCCCCTCGCCCCGGCCGTGCTGCTCCCGAAGGGCGGTGTTGGCGGTGATGCGATCGCCGAACAGCGGCTGCAGATCGGCCAGCACGGCGGCAACAGCTTGCGGCGAGGCCTTGGGGTGGATGAGCGGCGGGTTCATGGCGTTGCCTCACACGCGGGGAGTGTCGAGGGGAGTATCCGCCCGTGACGGCGGCAGGGCAATCGCGGGGTGCTCGGTTCGAGACGCGCGGGCCCCGCGCGCCTCACCATGACGCTGGTTTTTGGGCTCCAACACCGGTCGTCATCCTGAGGAGGGCCGCAGGGCCCGTCTCGAAGGACGCTGTCCCCGTTGTGTGTGGTTCGAGACGCGCGTTCCGCGCTCCTCACCATGACGGAGGTTTTGGAACGCGCGTCATCCTGAGGAGGGCCGGAACGGCCCGTCTCGAAGGACGCAAGGACTCCTAGTCCTTCGCGCGTTCCAGGTAGGAGCCGTCCTCGGTCAGCACCACGATCCGGGTGCCCGGAGCGATATAGGGCGGCACCATGGTCCGCACGCCATTGGAGAGCATGGCCGGCTTGTAGGACGAGGACGCGGTCTGTCCCTTCACCGACGGCTCGGTATCCACCACTTCCAGGGTGGCCGTGCGCGGCAGGTCGATGGCGATGGGAACATCGTCATGGGTGGACAGCATCACCGTCATGCCGTCCTGCAGATAGGGCGCGGCATCGCCGATCACGTCGG
>DAINBM010000062.1:0-10127 GCA_036732965.1 Caulobacteraceae bacterium
CCTTCAGGCCTTCCTCGGCATATGGCCGACCGGACAACTGGCGCGCCCCGTTGCGGCGACCAAGCATGCCGACGGCACCAAGGTCGATCCCCTGGACATCGTCCTGATTGCCGACACCAGTGGGGCGAACAAGGACATCGGGACGGAAATGGCGGCGGGCGTGCAGGACGCCATCAGCCATCTGGGCCTGAACGACGATGTCCGGCTGGTGGTGCGGGACGAGGGCGGGCGTCCGGAAGCCATATCGGCGCTGGCCGACGGGGCCGCGGCCGGTTTCCATACGCTGGCCATGGTCGGGCCGACCGAGACGGCGGGCTTCGATGCGGTCAACGCCTCGGCACGGGACGGTCAGGTCGTGGCCCTGATGCCGATCGGTGCGCCGGTGGATGGCGTGAACAGCAAGTGGGCCTTCACCCTGCAATCCTCCAGCCTGAAGGCCGGGGAAGTGACCGGCCGGATCATCCAGCGCAGCATCACCGGGGAGCGGGTCGTGATGATCGCACCCCCCGGCGAACTTGCGTCGTCGGTGCCTGCGCCGGCGGCTCCGGCGGACCCGGCCGCAACCGTGACACCGACGACGACACCGGACGGCTTCTGGAAGGGGCTGACGGCGGCCTATCAGGGGCATCCGGCCTCCAGTCTGCGGCAGATCGGCTGGCCCGCCGTCGCCGACGCCCAGCGCGCGACCCTGTCGGACGCCGCACAGTCGGATGCGGTGGTCATCGCGCTTCCGGCGGATGACGCGGAGGCGGTGCTGCGGAGCCTGAAGACCTCGGGCTATCGCGGCCTCATCCTCACCCGCGGGGATGGCTCGATGGAAAAATTCGCCGAGCGGTTCCGGTCCGATCCCCGGGAACGCATCGACCCGGGCTTCTACACGAACAACGTCGTCAGCCCGGTGCCCTTCACGCCTCGCATCGCGGGTCCGGACGGCCAGAAGCTGATTTCCGAATATGCCGCCTCGCACAAGCGGGAGCCCAGCTGGGCCTATGCCTATGGCTATGATGCCGGCCTCCTGCTGTCGCAGTTCGTCGGCGACATGAAGGCCAGCGGCAAGCTGGATCTGGCCGCGCCGGACCGGATGCGGACGGCCCTGCTCGAGTTCATGAACGGGTCGGGCGAGCGGCGGCATCACGAAGCCGGCTTCACCGGCACCATCAGCTTCAGCCCGGAGAACCAGCGGGATGTGCCGCCCAAGCTGGTGCGCTTCTCCAAGGGGCTCCAGTCGCCGTTCTTCGAGCAGATGAGCTCCACCCCGGTGCTGACGGACAGCGTGGCCGACAAGTCCGATTTCGTCGCCCTGGGGCCGGTGTCCTATCGCCTGATCCCGTCGATCCAGACGGGCTTCCAGATGCTCAAGGTGTCCAACGTCAACTATGACCGCGGCACGTTCGACGCCGAATTCGCCATCTGGCTGAAGTCCCTGGGCGGGACGGACCTGAATGAATTCCAGTTCAACAACCAGGTG
The DNA here is from genome assembly GCA_036732965.1 of Caulobacteraceae bacterium. Lineage (GTDB taxonomy): Bacteria > Pseudomonadota > Alphaproteobacteria > Caulobacterales > Caulobacteraceae > CAIMFV01. The sequence goes on from DAINBM010000062.1 coordinate 1,469, forward strand.
GGGGACCTGAAGTCGGTGAAGCTGGCCGCGGACCTTGCGGACTCCGGCGGCCACTACAAGAACTACATCGTCACCGGCACGTTCAAGTTCAACATCAAGCCCGCCGACGCGATCCTGTCGCGCCCCACCATCGGCATCAGCTTCCGCCACAAGCGCCTCGACCGGTCCCAGTTGCTGCTGGTCAAGGACGCATCCATCCCCGCCTCCACCGCCGGGAACGGCGGGTACAAGATCCTGTCCGACTATCTCGCCATCGGTGACAGCACCTCCGACGCCTTCGGGGATCCGCGCGCGGCCAATGGCGCGCTGGTCTATTCCTCGGGGGTCTACGAGGCGGACACGATTGCCAACAATCCCGGCCTGGCGTCCGCCATCATCCGTCAGTTCGGCAAGGGGCCCGTCGCGCTCGCACTGCTGATTCTGGCGGCCTGCATGGTTGCCCTCGAGGGCGTGCGGCTGCTTCGCCCGCATTCGGCGTTCGACTGGCCGTTCTACGGCATCTTCCTGGTGGCGGCCCTGCTCAGTGAATGTTCGTTCTTCATAGCGCCGTTCACAAACAGCTTCAGCCAGGATGTCCTCAACATCTTCCGCTATTTTTATTCGTTATTGTATATATCTCTCATCGTCCGCATGCTGGACATGCTTGTCTTCCGGGTGATTTTTCACCCGAAGAACAATTCCGACACGCCCCCGGTGGTGGTCGTCATGGGGCGGAGCCTGCTGTACTTTGCCGGCGCGGCCTTCTTCTACACCCAGATCCTCGGGCGGGACCTTCTCCCGGTCCTCGCCACCTCCTCGGTGGTCCTCACCGTGGTCGGGCTGGCGCTCAGAGACCTGATCTTCGACGCCATCGCCGGCATCGCCATCGGCATGGACGGCCATGTGAAGCTGGGTAACTGGGTCCAGATCCGGGCACGGGAGCGCATCATCCATGGTCAGGTGACCGCCTGGGGCTGGCGCCAGGTGACCGTCCGGAGCCGGGACAACCAGATCCACTTCGTGCCGAATTCGGCGTTTGCCACCCAGGTCCTGTCGAACCTCACCCCCGAGGACGGGTTCGTCCGGCTGGAGGTGTTCTTCTACGCCGCCACCCGTGCGCCGGTTGCGGATATCAACGAGGTGCTGCAGGAGCGGCTGCCGCCGCTCCTGCAGGACAAGGGTTTTGCCATCGACTGGAGCCGGGGGCTGCGCGTCTTCGAGGACCGGCTCGAGGGGGAGGAGACGCGCTGCGTCGTGCAGTTCTTCTTCGCCAATGACCGGGGAACGGACGGGGTGCGCAGCGCTGTGCTCGAGGGTGCCCGCAGCGTCCTCGTGGAATTCGGCGCCGTGCCCGAACGTCATCGGAAATCCGAGACCACCTGACCGCCGCTCGCCTCTGCCCGGCCGACCTTTGACCCCGGTCCATTCTCCGATAAGTCTGGGTGTGCCACCGGCGGGCGGAGGGGATCGGCCGGGGCGCGGGCAGGGGTGACACGAGGGTGCTGGGGGTCTGCTACTATCCCGAACACTGGCCAAGCGCGTGGTGGCCGCAGGATGCCCGCCGGATGAAGGCCCTCGGCCTCACCTATGTGCGGGTGGGGGAGTTTGCCTGGTCCCGCCTCGAGCCGGAGCCCGGCCGATACGACTTCGCATGGTTGGACACAGCCCTCGACATCCTGACCGATGCGGGCCTGAAGGTGGTGATCGGCACCCCGACCGCCACCCCGCCCAAATGGCTGGTGGACCGGCATCCCGACATGCTGGCCGTGGATCCGGAGACCGGGCGGACCCGGGGCTTCGGTTCCCGCCGGCACTACGATTTCTCCAGCGAGGCCTATCTGGAGGCCTGCCGCGGCATCGTCACCGCGCTGGCCGACCGCTACGGGCATCACCGCGGCGTGGCGGGCTGGCAGACGGACAACGAGCTGTGCTGCCATGACACCACCCTGTCCGCCTCACCCGCGGCGCGCGACGCCTTCCGCGTGTGGCTGAAGGCCCGCTACGGCGACGTGGCGAGCCTGAACACGGCCTGGGGCAATGTCTTCTGGTCCATGGACTATCGCAGCTTCGACGAGATCGAGCTGCCCGTGGGGGCGGTGACGGAGACCAGCCCGGCCCACCGCATGGCCTGGCGGCGGTTCTCTTCGGATCAGGTGGTGCGCTTTCACCGGGCCCAGCTGGAGATCCTGCGGCCAAGGTCCCCCGGCCGGTTCATCACCCACAACTTCATCCCCATGAACGAGACCGGCGTCGACAATCACGCGCTGGCGGCGGGTCTCGATTTCGCGTCCTACGACAACTATCCCCTCGGCCGGACGGACCTGCGCCTGTCGAGGGCCCCGGTCGAGGTGTTCCGGCCCTGGATGCGCACCGGGCATCCGGATTTCGCGGCCTTCTTCTTCGACCAGACCCGGGGCCTGGCGCCGGGGGCCTTCTGGATCATGGAGCAGCAGCCCGGTCCGGTGAACTGGGCGGCGCACAACCCCCGTCCGGCACCCGGCATGGTGCGCCTGTGGACCCTGGAGGCCTTCGCCCACGGGGCGGCGGTGGTCAGCTACTTCCGCTGGCGGCAGGCCCCGTTTGCCCAGGAGCAGATGCATGCGGGCCTCCTGCGCCCGGACAGCACCGAGGCCGCAGCCTGGCCGGAGGTGGAGGCGGTGGTCCGCGACCTCGCGGTGCTGGACCTGGATGCGGTGCCCCGGGGCCGCGCCCCGGTCGCCCTGGTGGTGGATGTGGAGGCCCAGTGGCTCGGAGAGATCGAGCGTCAGGGTCGCAGCTATGACCATACAGCCATCCTGCTCGACTGGTACCAGGCCCTCCGGGGTCTGGGGCTCGATGTGGACTTCATCCCGCCCCACGGCGATCCGGCCGGCTATGCCCTGATCCTCGTCCCGGCCGTGGCCATGCCCGAGGCCGGGCTGGCAGAACGGCTGTCCGCCCAGGGGGCAACGGTGCTGTTCGGCCCCCGGTCCGGGGCCAAGACCCCGGATGTGACCCTGCCGGAGGGGCTGCCCCCCGGCCCGCTGCGGTCCGCCCTGCCGATCCGGGTCCTGTCGGTGGAGACCCTGCGACCCGGCTGCGAGGGGGAGATCCGCTGGAACGGCCGCTCCTATGCCAGCGGCACCTGGCGGGAGGAGCTGGCGGTGGATGAGGACGTCAGCGTCCTTGCCCGCCACGAGGACGACACCCCGGCCCTGGTCGGCAAGGGCCCCGTCCTCTATCTGGCGACCCTCACCGACCCCGCGTTCCTGACCGACCTGTTCGAGGCGCTGGCACAGGCGGCGGGGCTCGCCCCCATCCGGCTGCCGCAGACCCTGCGCCTGTGTCGGCGGGGGGATCTGGTCTTCGCCCTGAACTATGCCGACACGCCGCAGGCCGTCCCGGCACCGGCGGGGGCTGAGTTCCGTCTCGGAGGACCCAGCGTGGGGCCGCGGGACGTGTCCGTCTGGCGGGATCCGTCCGCGCCGGCCACGCCATCCTGACAGAGGGCCAGAACCTCATGCACCTTCAGCTTGTCCAGGCCTGGATCGCCGCGGGGCTCACCGCCCTGATCGGCGTGCTGACCTATCTGAAATGCCGGGGGGAGGGGCGGGCGGCCACCGACAGCAACCGGGAGTTCTTCCTGGCCGGCGGCGGCCTGTCCTGGATCTTCGTGGCGGGCTCGATCACCATCACCAATCTCAGCACCGACCAGCTGGTGGGGATGAACGGCAACCAGATGGTGCTGCTGGCCCTGTGGGAGCTGTGCGCCGTGGTGGGCCTGAGCATCCTGACCTGGGTGTTCCTGCCCATCTACTACCGCAACAACTGCACCACGGTGACGGAGCTGCTGGAGAAGAAGTACAAGAACGTGAACGTGCGGGCGACCATCGCCTTCATCTTCCTGCTCGGCAATGTGGTCATCTATCAGCCGATCACCCTCTACACCGGGGCGCTGATGATGAAGTCGATGTTCGGCCTCTCCGTTCCGACCCTTGCGCTGGCGGCGGCCTTCGGGATCGGGGGGTCCCTCTACGCGGTCTTCGGCGGCCTGCGGGCCGTGGCGGTGACGGACACGTTCAGCGGCGTCCTGCTGCTCGGCATGTGCATGCTGGTGGTGGTCCTCTCTCTGAAGGCCGTGGGCTTTGACCTGTCCGGCATTCCGCCGGAGCGGCTGACCCTGATCGGCGATGCCAGGTCCCCCATCCCCTGGCCCACCCTGTTCACCGGCATGATCTTCATCCAGATGTTCTACTGGTCCACCAACCAGACCATCACCCAGCGGGCCATGGCCGCGCCGAACCTGAGGGAGGCGCAGAAGGGGGTCGCCCTGGCGACGGGGGTGCGGCTGCTGATCATCCCGCCCATGGTCGTGATCCCGGGGGTGGTGTCTTACAAGCTGTTCGGCCATCTGGGGGACGCGGCCTATGGCAGGATCGTCTGGACGGTGCTGCCGCCCTGGATGTCCGGGATCTTCGCCGCCGCCATCGCGTCGGCCGTCCTCGCCCATTTCGCCAGCGTGCTGAACTCGTCCGCCGCCCTCTATGTCTGTGACCTGCACGAAAAGTATGTGAACCCCCGGCCCGACGTGCGCCGCCTGAGCCTGATCGCCACCGTGCTGTTCGTGATCGCCGCCGTGGCGCTGGTGCCGGTCTATGACGGGGCCGACAGCATCATCAACCTGGTGCAGAAGCTGAACGGCCTGACCAGCATGCCGGTGCTGTCCGTGTTCATCGTCGGTCTGCTGTTCCACGACGTGGACGCGCGGGCCGCCATTGCCGGGCTGGTGTTCGGCGTGGTGCTCTATGCGGTCTTCTCGTTCGTGTGGACGCCCCTGCACTACATCCACATGATGGCGATCACCCTGTGGACCACGGTGGGCTTTGCGCTTCTGGTGAACCGGTTCGTGTTCGGCCGCCGGGCGAGCCTCGCCTTCGGCCCCATGGCCCGGGCCCGGGCCCGGGCGGCGGCAGAGGCCGCCCAACCCTAGGGCATGGCCCGTCCGCCATCGACCAGCAGGGCCTGACCTGTGATCATGCCGGCGGCCCGGGAGGCCAGGAACAGGGCCGCCTCGGCCACGTCCTCCCCGTCGATGGTGCGCTTCAGGGCCTGCTGCTCCAGGCATTCCTCAAGCCCTTCCGGCGTGACCCAAAGCGCCTTCTGCTTGGCGGTCATCACCCAGCCAGGGACCAGGGCATTGACCCGGATGCCGTGGGGGCCGAGTTCCCGGGCCAGCGCCCGGGTCATGCCGGTGATGGCCCCCTTGGCCGTCACATAGGCCGGATAGCCTGCAAGGCCCAGATAGGCGGAGTTGGATCCGACATTGAGGATCGCACCCTCGCCCCGGGCCTTCATCGCCGCCACGACGGACTGGATGGCGAAGAACTGGGGTCGCAGATTGGTGGCCATCAGATCGTCCCAGCCTGCGATGTCGAGGCTTTCCACCGTGTGGCGCTGGTCCCTGGCGGCATTGTTGATGAGCACACTCACCGATCCGACCGCTGCGGCCCGGGCGGCGATCACCGCCTGAAGGGCCCCCGCATCGCGGATGTCGCAGGCGGTGAAGTGCGGCCGCGGCGCCCCGGTGGCGGCCACGGCATCGCACAGGGCCTCGCCCGCGTCCGTGTGCAGGGAGACGAAGCTGACCTGGGCGCCCTGGGTGGCGAAGGCATGGACGAAATAGGCCCCGATGCCCGAGCCGCCACCGGTGATGAACACATGCCGCCCCGCGAGGTCGGGATAGCGCACATAGGCGCGGGACCCGATGCCTTCGGGTGCGGTGTGGGGGGATGGGGTGGCAGACATGGAGCCTCGCGGGTCTTGCCCCGAAACCGTCCGGATTTCAGCGGCTTGGGGACCTCATTTTACCCGATTGCGCGGATTATGCTACGACCGGCGCCGACCCTTGGGGAGACACGGATCCATGAGCCTTGATCTTGAGACGGCACTGGCGGACCTGCCCCTGGTGGCGATCCTGCGGGGCGTGCGGCCGGACGAGGTGGTGCCGGTCTCAGAGGCCGCCTTCGCCGCCGGCTTTCGCCTGATCGAGGTGCCCCTGAACTCCCCGGATCCGCTGGAGAGCATTGCCCGCCTGGCCCGGGCCTTTGACGGTCGGGCGCTGGTGGGGGCAGGCACGGTACTGAGCCCGGCCGCCGTCGACGGTGTGCACGCCGCGGGCGGTCGCCTCATCGTCACCCCCAATTCCGACGAGGCGGTGATCCGCCGGGCCGTGCAGCTGGGGCTCGTGGTGCTGCCGGGTTTTGCCACAGCTACCGAGGCGTTCCGCGCCATTGCCGCCGGGGCGCGGCTGCTGAAGCTGTTTCCGGCGGCCACCTACGGGCCCGGCCACCTCAAGGCCCTGAGCACGGTGATTCCGCCGGAGGTGCGGCTGCTGGCCGTGGGCGGTGTCGGACCGGCGGAGATGGGCGTGTGGCGCGCCGCGGGGGCGAAGGGCTTCGGCATCGGCGGTGAGCTCTACCGCCCCGGGGCCTCGGCCGCGGAGGTCGGCGAGCGGGCGCGGACCATCGTCGCTGCCTGGCGCGCGGGGGCCTGACCATGGCCGAGCTGATCGCGGTCCTGCCGGTCGCCAACCGGCTGGGTGAGGGGGTCCTGTGGAACCCCGCGGACGGGGCCTTCTGGTGGACGGACATCCACGAGAAGCGGCTTTATCGCCACGTGCTGGCCACCGGCCGGACCGGGTGGGTGGAGACGCCGCATCGTCTGTGCGCCTTTGCATTCCTGGAGCCTCCCGGACGCATCCTGGCCGCCTTCGATACCGGACTGGCCTATTTCACGCCGGATACCGGGGCGGTGGACTGGCTTCATCGGCCGCCGGAACTGGGGCGGGGGCTGCGGCTGAACGACGGACGCGTGGACCGGCAGGGACGGTTCTGGGTCGGGGCCATGTGCGAGGACACCGACGCGGCCCCCTTCGGCGCGGCCGCCCTCTATCGTCTGGATCAGGACCTGGGCCTGACCCGCGTCCTCACAGGCATCGGCATCTCCAACGGCATCTGCTGGTCCGTCGACGGCACCCGGTTCCATTTCGCGGACAGCCCCCGGCAGTCCATCACCCGATATGACAGCGATCCGCGGACCGGCGCCCTGGGGCCGCCTGGACCCTTCGCCTCCACCACGGGCGAGGCCTATCCCGACGGGGCGATCATCGACAGCGAGGATCATATGTGGAGCGCCCAGTGGGGCGGCGGGCGGGTGGTGCGCTATGATCCGCACGGCGTGATCCGCGACGAGATCATCCTGCCGGTCACCCAGCCCACCTGCGCGGCCTTCGGGGGCGAGGACCTGTCCCTGCTGTGCGTGACCAGCGCCTGGGACGGCCTGTCGGCGGAGGATCGCGTCCGCGAGCCCCGGGCCGGGGATGTGTTCATCTATTCGGTGGATGTGCCCGGTGTGCCGGAGCTGGGCTTCCGTCCTGCCTGAACGCGTGGGCTGTGCCGGGGCGGCGGGATGATGAACCGGCGTACATCTGCGGGTGAGGCCTGCGCAATCGGCGGGCATGAATCCTTCATAAATGGGAAATGCCGACACCCGCCAGCCCTTCGCCTTGCCGCCCGCGGATCAGAGCGTCACGGTCGCAACACACGAGGCACGGGATAGGCAGTGTCGACCTGTCACAGCAGGTCATGCGATCCATGAAGACCTCGAACAGCGGTATGAGATGCCGGATCGGTTCATCCAGATGATTGGACCGGGGGATATCTTGACATGCGTGCTCTCTTGACTGGAACCAGCGTCGTCGCGCTGCTGAGTTCATTGACCCTTGCAGGGGTGGCCAGCGCGGCAACGGACGGCGCGGATGTGCAGGCCGTGATCGTGACCGGGACCCGGACCACCGGGATGAAGGCGGCGGACAGTGCCGCGCCCATCGAACTGGTCGGCAAGGAAGCCCTGACCCATACCGGATCGGTCGATCTGGCCAACGCCCTGGCGGCCAGTGTGCCATCGCTGAACGTCCAGGCGGGGGGCAGCGACACCGCCGCCCTCACCGTGCAGGCGGCCCTGCGCGGCCTGAACCCGAACGACACCCTGGTCCTGATCAACGGCAAGCGTCGGCACACCACTGCGAACCTGTCCGTCGACGGGGGCAGCAGCTATTCCGGTTCCGCCACCGTGGATCTCAGCTACATCCCGGTCAGTTCCATCGACCACATCGAAGTGCTGCAGGACGGCGCGGCGGCCCAGTACGGGTCGGACGCCATCGCCGGGGTGGTCAACATCATCCTGAAGAGCAGTGACCACGGCGGTGCCGTGTCGGCGACGGGTGGCGAATATTATCGCGGTGACGGTGCCACGGGGGCCTGGTCCATCAACCGGGGCATCACCCTGGGCGAAAAGGGTTTCGTCAATTTCAGCATCGAGCAGCGGACCCATGACAATTCCGTGCTGGGCATCGGGGGGCGCAGCTATTCGACCCCGGATGGCCTGCCCCTTCCGCTGGCCAAGCTGAGCGGCAATCCGACCATCGCCTCGCAGATGGCGGCCGGTGTCCTGGCGTCGGGCACGCACTTCAACAAGGTGAACGGCGACCCGACCTACAATCTGGTCAGCGGGATGGTGAACGCCGGCTATGACCTGGGCAGCGTCCAGCTCTATGCCTTTGGAAGCTATGGCAAGCGCACGGCCTCCCACTACGAGAACTATCGCGGGGCCCAGAAGGCGGCGGGTCCGAACCTGAACGGGG
>DAINBM010000063.1:0-10068 GCA_036732965.1 Caulobacteraceae bacterium
GCTGGGCCTTGGTCCCGATGTTGCCCTGAAGCGGAATCAGAAGCTGGTCTATGGGCGCATGACCGGCTGGGGCCAGACCGGTCCGCTGGCTCAGGCCGCCGGGCACGACATCAACTACATCGCCATCAGCGGTGCGCTGCATGCCATCGGCACGGGCGACAAGCCGGTGCCGCCGCTGAACCTGGTGGGCGACTTCGGGGGCGGGGCCCTCTATCTGGCGTTCGGGCTGCTGGCGGCCCTGACCCATGCCCGCGCCACCGGCCAGGGCCAGGTGGTCGACACGGCCATGACCGACGGAGCCGCGTCCCTGATGTCCATGTTCTACGGCATGAAGGCCATGGGGGTGTGGAACGGCGACCGTCGGGCCAATCTGCTGGATGGCGGTGCGCACTTCTATGACACCTATGTCTGCAGTGACGGCAAGTGGATCGCCCTGGGTTCCATCGAGCCCCAGTTCTATGCCCTGCTGCTGGACAAGGCGGGCCTCACCGACCCGGCGTTCACCGCGCAGATGGACCGCGCCGCCTGGCCCGAGCTGAAGGCCAAGCTCGGGGCCGTGATCGCCAGCAAGACCCGCGCCGAGTGGACGGAGATCATGGAGGGGACGGACATCTGCTTCGGCCCGGTCATGGATCTGGACGAGGCCCCGCAACATCCGCACAACGTGGCGCGGGAGACCTTCGTGACCGTGTCCGGTGTGATCCAGCCGGCCCAGGCCCCCCGGTTCTCGGCCACGCCCGGCCAGATCCAGGGCCCGCCGCCGGCGATCGGCGCCGATACCGAACAGGCCCTCGCCGACTGGGGCCTGTCCGCCGTCGAACTGGCCGAGCTGAAGGCCGCCGGGGCGCTCTGACGCCCTGCCGGGCGGACCGTCAGGCCCGACGGATACGGAACTTCAGTCCGTCGGGCAGGGTTTCCACCGCCAGCAGTGCGTGACCGGTCTCATGGACGAAGTGGGGCACGTCGATCTTCGCCAGCGGATCGTCGGCAAGGAGCACCACGATGTCGCCGGTGGCGACCTGCTCAAGGGCCCGGCGCAGGCGAAGAGTGGGCGTCGGGCACCGGTGACCGCGGGCGTCGACTTCCAGTTCGGGGGCAGGGCCGGATCGGGACATGGCGGGTTTTGAGCAGGGCGGGGCCGCGACTGCAATCCCCCTTTTCCCCGGCCTGACCCCTGTGCCATGGTCGCCGCCTCTCGGACGGAAGCACATCATGCCCCAGGATCACGACAGTGGCGCCGTCTGGCGACGGAACGCCGTCGCCGGAGCCATCATCCTCGGCATGATCGTGGTGGCGTCGATCTACCGGCCGGACCGGGCGCTGCGCGTGGCGGTGGGCGTCACCGCCCACGACATGTGCCAGGCGGTGTTCATCACCGGCCGCGATCCGGACACCGCCTTTGCCGAGACCCTGGCGCCCCGGCCGGGCTATCGGCTGGTGGCGCGGTTCATCACCTTCGCCGTTGACAGGGACAAGGCGATGGTCCAGGCCAAGCTCGGGGGCATCCGGCGCAATGCCCTGTTCATCCCGGGACGGGGTTGTCTGCTGAACGTCGGTGGCGTCCGTCCGCCGCCGCCGCTTCGGCCGGAGCCTGCCTCCCTTCCGATCCTGCCGGACATTGCCGGTCCGGAGGTCGTGACGCCGTCCACGCCAGCCGTTCGCACCGCCATGGACCGGCTGTTCACGGAGGAAAGTCCGGCCGATCCGCGCCGGGTGAAGGCCGTCGTCGTGCTGCAGCATGGCCGCGTCATTGCCGAACGCTATGCGCAGGGGTATGGCGTCAACACGCCGGTGAACGGCTGGTCGGCCTCCAAGTCCCTGTTGAACGCCATGCTCGGCGTGCTGGTGCGGGAGGGGAAGCTGTCCATGGACCAGCCGGCACCGATCCCCCTGTGGCGCAGGCCGGGTGATCCCCGGGGCGGCATCACCCTCGACCAGCTGGCGCGGATGACCAGTGGCCTGTCCGTGGACCAGGACGGCTCCGGTTTCGATGTCTCGACCCAGATCCTCTACGACGAACGGGACACTGTGGGCGCGGCCGTACGGCGTCCCATGGCCCGCCATCCGGGCGAGCAGTGGCACTATTCCGACCCCCAGACCCTGACCCTCGCCCGGATTGTCGAGAATGTCGCCGGCGGGACGCCGGAGGGCTTCCTGCGCCTTGCACGGCGGGAGGTGCTGGAACCCCTCGGCATGACCGGCGTGACCATCGATTTCGACGCGGCGGGAAGCCCGCTCATGTCCACCTATGTGGCGGCACCGGCCCGGAGCTGGGCCCGTCTGGGCCAGTTGTACCTGCAGGACGGACGGATCGGCACCGTGCAGATCCTGCCCCGGGGCTGGGTGGACTATTCCCGGCGGATCACCCTGAAGAGCCCCTACGGGGCGGGCTTCTGGGTGGTGGACACTCCGGACGCGGACTTCAGCAGTCTGCAGGCGGCGGGCCTGCCCAAGGACACGTTCCTGGCGTCCGGCAATCTGGGTCAGCGCATCTACATCATCCCGTCCCAGGACATGGTGGTGGTCCGGCTGGGCCTGACCGTCCGTGATGGGTTCGGGGCCCGCCAGGACGCCGCCTTCATCCGTGATCTGATCAAGGGCCTTGCGCCCGCCACTGCAAAGGACTCCGCCTCATGAAGACCCGTCGGCTCGGCCCCTTCGATGTCAGCGCCATCGGCCTAGGCTGCATGAGCCTGAGCCACGCCTATGGGAGCCCGCCGCCGGAGGCCGAGGGCGCGCAGCTGCTGCATCGCGCGCTGGACGTCGGCTATACCCTGCTGGACACGGCATCTGTCTATGGACTCGGACACAACGAGACCCTGATCGGCGAGACCCTGAAGGCGCGACGGGACGAGTTCATCCTTGCCAGCAAATGCGGCCTGGGGCCGAATGCCGAGGGTCGGCGAGAGCTCTCCGGCCGCCCCGATGACATCCGCCGCTCCTGCGATGACAGTCTGCGTCGGCTGCAGGTCGAGATCATCGATCTGTTCTATCTCCATCGTCTCGACCGGAAGGTTCCTATCGAGGAGAGCGTGGGCGCGCTCGGGGATCTGGTCCGTTCGGGCAAGATCCGCACCATCGGGCTCTCGGAGGTCGGTGCGGACACGCTCCGCCGGGGGCACGCCGAGTATCCGATCACGGCACTTCAGTCGGAATACAGCCTGTGGACCCGCAATCCGGAGGTGGCGACCCTGGCAGCGTGCGAAGAGCTGGGCGTGGCCTTCGTGGCCTTCAGTCCCGTGGGGCGCGGACTTCTGACCGGCACCCCCCCGGATCCCGAGCACTTCGGACCTGCCGACATCCGCAAGGACATGCCCCGCTTCCAGGGCGACGCATGGGCGGCCAATCTGAGGCTTCAGGATCAGCTGGCGGGGGTTGCGGAACGGGTGGGCTGCACGCCTGCCCAGTTGGCCATCGCCTGGACCCTGACCCGCGGGCCGCATGTCATCCCGATCCCGGGAACGAACAAGCTGGACCACATGCTGGAAAACGCCGAGGCCGCCGACGTCAGCCTCAGCCCGACCGTGCTGGAGGAACTGGAAACCCTGATCAACGCCCGGACGGTGACAGGGGCCAGGTACAGCGCCCCGGCCCAGGCCACGGTGGATACCGAAGAGGTGCCGCCGGAGGAGCGGTGAGGGGGGGCGCGGTTCGAGACGGCGCGTTCCGGGCCTCCCCACCGTGACGACGATGGTCGGGTTTCAACACCGGTCGTCATCCTGGGGAGGGTCGAAGGCCCGTCTCGAAGGACGCGAAACCGCCCACTCAGGCTCCCGGGCGATTGCCTTCGCGCCGGGCCAGGAAGGCCAGCCGTTCGAAAAGGTGCACGTCCTGCTCGTTCTTCAGCAGGGCTCCATGCAGCGGCGGGATCAGCTTGGTGGGGTCCTTTTCGCGGAGCACGCTCTCGTCGATATCCTCGACCATCAGCAGCTTCAGCCAGTCCAGCAGTTCCGAGGTCGACGGCTTCTTCTTCAGGCCGGGAACCTTGCGGATGTCGTAGAAGATCCGCAGGGCCTCGGAGACCAGCTTCTGCTTGATGCCGGGGAAGTGGACCTCGACGATCTGCTTCATGGTGTCGTCGTCGGGGAAGCGGATGTAGTGGAAGAAGCAGCGGCGCAGGAAGGCGTCCGGCAGTTCCTTCTCATTGTTCGAGGTGATGATGATCACCGGCCGGACGGCCGCCTTGATCGTCTCGTTGGTCTCGTAGACGAAGAATTCCATCCGATCGAGTTCCTGCAGGAGGTCGTTCGGGAACTCGATGTCGGCCTTGTCGATCTCGTCGATCAGCAGCACGGGACGCTTGGGGGCCTCGAAGGCCTCCCAGAGCTTGCCCTTCTTGATGTAGTTGCGGACGTCCTTGACCCGCTCGTCGCCCAGCTGGCTGTCCCGCAGACGGGTCACGGCGTCGTATTCATAAAGGCCCTGGTGGGCCTTGGTGGTGGACTTGATGTGCCAGGTGAGCAGGGGGGCATCCAGGGCCTTCGCCACTTCGTAGGCCAGCACGGTCTTGCCGGTCCCCGGCTCGCCCTTGATCAGCAGCGGCCGCTCCAGCGCGATGGAGGCGTTCACCGCCACCTTCAGGTCGCCGGTCGCGACGTAGTCCTCGGTCCCTTCAAAACGCAGGCTCATTCAGCGAAGTCCTTCCAGCGGCGCGGCAGCGCGAAACAACGGGTTGCGGACAACCTTAAGGGGCTCGCCGGGATAGGCAAGGGCGGGTGGACCGGTCGTCGACAGGTTTTCCAGGCTGCCCCAAGGTCAACCCGGCAGGGGAACCTAGTCGCTGTCGGCGTCGGCCGCGGACTTCTTGGACGGGGCCGGCAGGGGCGTGACCCGGGTCAGGAATGCCGGCACATCCGAACCGAAGCCCACGACACTGTGGCCGTCATCCGGATCCCGTGCTGCCGACTCCCGGACGCCGCGAACGGGGCGCGTGCGGTCCGCGTCAGCCCGGCGGGGTTCTGGACGCGGGACCGGAGCGGTGACCTCCGCAGTCACAGGCTCGGATGCGTTGGAGCGGGCCGGCGCGCGCGACCGGGACCGGGCCGGGGGCCGCGCCACGGTGTCGGACTCGACCGTCTCCGGGACCGCCGCCCGCAACGGTTCCATCGAGGCCACGTCTTCCGGCGCACGATTGGACGGGTCGTCCTTGCCCCGCGGACCCCGCGGTGCCCGGTCCGACCGCTCCGACCGACGCGGCGCACTGCGGCTGCCCGACCGACCGCCACGACGCTCGCCATCCCCACCGGCGGCGAGGCTCCAGTCCAGGTCCAGGACCACGGACTCAGGCTCCTTCTTGGTGAGCTTGAGAACCTTGTCATAGGCCTTGGCATCGTTCGGGGAGACGATCATGAAGGCCTTGCCGGTCCGTCCGGCACGGCCTGTGCGCCCGATCCGGTGGACATAGTCGTCCGCGTGGAAGGGCACGTCGTAGTTGAAGACGTGGCTCACCGCGGGAATGTCGAGACCGCGGGCGGCGACATCGGATGCCACGAGGAGCTTCAGCTCGCCCTTGCGGAAGTTGTCGAGGGTCTTCATCCGCATGGACTGCTCGAGATCCCCATGGATGGGGGCCGCGTCGAAGCCGTGGGCCTTCAGGCTCTTGGCCACGATGTCCACATCGGTCTTGCGGTTGCAGAAGACGATGCCGTTGCCGACCTCTTCCTGACCGATCAGGGCCCGCAGCGCCATGCGCTTGGCCTTGGGATCGCCCAGCGGGATCGGCGCGATGTACTGGCTGATCGTGTCCGCCGTGGTGGCCGGCCGGGTCGCCTCGATCCGGGTGGGATCCTTGAGGAACTGGGTGGTCAGCCGGGTGATCTCCGGCGGCATGGTCGCCGAGAAGAACAGGGTCTGGCGGGAGGCCGGCGTCATCTTGAAGATGCGCTCGATGTCCGGGATGAAGCCCATGTCGAGCATGCGGTCGGCTTCGTCCACCACCATGATCTGCACGCCGGTGAGCAGCAGCTTGCCCCGCTCGAAATGGTCCAGCAGGCGGCCCGGCGTGGCGATCAGCACGTCCACGCCCCGGTCCAGCTTGCGCAGCTGTTCGTCGAAGGACACGCCGCCGATGAGCAGGGCCCAGGTCAGCTTTCCGCCGGCTGCGTACTTCTCGAAGGACGAGGCAACCTGGTCGGCCAGTTCGCGGGTGGGCGCCAGCACGAGGCTGCGTGGCATGCGGGCCTTGGAGCGGCCGGCAGACAGCCGGTCGATCATCGGCAGGGTGAAGGCGGCGGTCTTTCCCGTACCCGTCTGGGCGATGCCGAGAACGTCACGGCCGGCGAGCGCCACCGGAATGGCCTGTTCCTGGATCGGGGTCGGGGTCGTGTAGCCGGTGTCGGCCACAGTCTGGACTATGGAGGGGCTGAGCCCCAGGTCTGCGAATGTTGTCATGCGTCCTGAAAATCAAGGCGGGGTCGGGGACCGGCGGACGCACTCTCGCGTCCTTGTCAAGTCGCAGGCATAGGCATTGGCTGCCTGACCCCGGCCTGTGCGGCGGAACATAGGCAAAACCCGGGCCAAGTCAACGTAAAGCCACGCCTCGACCGGGCTGCCAGTGTCAGACATCGAGATCTTCGGCGGCGAATTCGGCATTTTCCTGGATGAAGCGGAACCGCAGCTCGGCCTTGCGGCCCATCAGGGTTTCCACCAGCTCCACCACCCCCTCCTCGTCCCGGGGAAGGGTGACCCGGGCCAGGGTCCGCTTGCGCGGATCCATGGTGGTTTCCTTCAGCTGGGCCGGCATCATCTCGCCCAGACCCTTGAACCGTCCGATGTCCGGCTTCTTGCCCTTGAAGGTGGTGGCCATCAGCTCGTCCTTGTGGGCGTCGTCCCGGGCATAGGCCGTGGTGGCCCCGTGGCTGATGCGGTAGAGGGGCGGCAGGGCCATGAACAGGCGGCCGTTGCGGATCAGTCCCGGCATGGTGCGATAGAAGAAGGTGATCAGCAGGGACGCGATGTGGGCTCCGTCAACGTCGGCGTCGGTCATGATGATGATCCGCTCGTAGCGCAGATCCTCTTCCTTGAACCGGTTCCCCCCCTGGACGCCAAGGGCCAGCATCAGGTCCGCGAGCTCCTTGTTGGCGCCGGTCTTGTCCGTGGTGGCCGAGGCCACGTTCAGGATCTTGCCCCGCAGCGGCAGGATCGCCTGGTTCTGGCGGTTGCGCGCCTGCTTGGCGGAGCCTCCGGCGGAGTCGCCTTCGACGATGAACAGTTCCGACCCATCGGACGAGGTGCCCGAACAGTCCGCCAGCTTGCCCGGCAGGCGCAGCTTGCGGGTGGCCGAGGCGCGGGCCACGTCCCGGTCCTTGCGGCGCTTGAGGCGCTCCTCGGCCCGCTCCACCACGAACTGCAGCAGGGCGGTCGCGGCCTTGGGCTGGGCGGTCAGCCAGTGGTCGAAGGGATCGCGAAGGACCGCCTCCACCAGGCGCTGGGCTTCGGAGGAGGACAGGCGCTCCTTGGTCTGACCCTGGAATTCCGGATTGCGGATGAACACGCTGATCAGGGCTCCGGCCTGGGCGACCACGTCCTCCGCCGTGATCAGGCCGCCGCGCTTCTCCCCGGTCATCTCCGCATAGGCCTTCAGGCCGCGGGTGAGGGCCGCGCGCAGGCCCGCCTCGTGGGTGCCGCCTTCCGGCGTGGGGACGGTGTTGCAGTAGGACTGCATGAAGGCGTCGTGCTCGCCGAAGCCCGCGGGGGACCAGGTGATGGCCCATTCCACCGCGCCACCCTCATCCTTGCGCTCGATCCGCCCGGCAAAGGGCTCGGGCGTCACCGTCTCGATGGTCCCGGTCCGCTCCGCGAGGAAGTCGGCCAGACCGTTGGGGAAGTGGAAGACGGCTTCCGCGGGGGTCTGGTCGCTGATCCGTTCGGCGGCGCAGCGCCAGCGGATCTCCACACCCCGGAAGAGATAGGCCTTCGAGCGGGCCATGCGGTAGAGCCGCGCCGGCTTGAAGGCGCAGTTCTCCCCGAAGATCTCCTCATCGGGAATGAAGCGGACCAGTGTGCCGCGCTTCTTCGAGGCGGCCCCGCGCACGATCGGACCCTGCGGCTTGCCCTGGCTGAAGCTCTGCTTCCACTCGAAGCCGTCCCGCCAGACGGTGATGTCGAGGGTGGAGGAGAGGGCATTGACCACGGATACCCCAACCCCGTGCAGACCGCCGGAGGTCTCGTAGGCCTTGCCCGAGAACTTTCCGCCGGAGTGCAGGACCGTCATGATCACTTCCAGGGCCGACTTGCCTGGATGCTTGGGGTGGGGATCGACGGGGATGCCCCGGCCGTCGTCCCGCACGGCCAGCGCGCCGTCGGCCTCCAGCGTCACCTCGATGAAGCGGGCATGGCCGGCCACGGCCTCGTCCATGGCGTTGTCGAGGACTTCGGCGAACAGGTGGTGCAGGGCGCGCTCGTCCGTGCCGCCGATGTACATGCCGGGGCGGCGGCGGACCGGTTCGAGCCCCTCCAGTACCTCGATGTCCCGGGCGGAATAGCCACTGGCACTGGCCGCCGTCTGAGCGGCGGACTGATCCGCCGAGGTCCCGGCCGCAACCGGGGATGGGCGCGGTGCCGGTGCCGGCGCGGCGTCGAACAGACTGGGACCTTCGGAGGGGAGGGCGGACTTGGCCATGATGCGGTTGTGCAGCCTGATTCGGCTTGCCGCAAGGTTCACACCGCCCGCACCGCCTGCGTTACGCCGTTGTGCGCGTCCGCTGCTTCTTCACCACGCCGGAAAAGGACATGACCGGCCGGTCCTCGACCCTCAGCATCCCGCGGACAAAGACCAGACTGCCCCCCGCCCGGACCACCTCGCCGGTACAGATCACCAGGTCTCCCTCATAGGCCGGACCGACGAACTCGCTGCTGAACGACACGGTGACGGAATGGCCCGGCCCCCGCTCCCGCCGCGACAGGGCAAACAGGCTGAAATCGGCGAAGGTCATCATGCAGCCGCCGTGCATGGCATCGCCGCCGTTCATGTGCCGTCGCTCGGCACGAAGGGCGCAGGTGACCGACCCGTCCGTCTCGTGCCGGAAATAGAAGGGTCCCGACATGGCCTCATAGGGGTCTGAGTCCCGCCAGGTCATCCAGCCGGCGAACGGTCCTTCGAGGACGGTGACGGCACCATCTGCAATTTCATCCCCGGGTCCGTACATTGCCGTTGCGTCTCCCTTGCATCACCGGTCTGGCTGCGCTTCATAAACGCAAGTTCGACAAACGCCACCCCGGGCATGTCCCCGGTGGGCGCAGCCAAGAAGTGATCCTCGCATGGCCCTTGATCTCGAGACCCGCGCCCAGCTCCTCGACACGGTTCGCCGTTTCGTCACCGAGCGCCTTCGCCCGATCGAGGCGGAGGTCTCCGAAAACAACGAGGTTCCCGCGGCCATCGTGGAGGAGATGAAGGCGCTCGGCCTGTTCGGCCTGACCATTCCGGAGGCCTATGGCGGGCTTGGCCTGACCATGGAGGAGGAGTGCCTGGTGGCCCTCGAGATCGGCAAGGCCAGCCCGGCCTTCCGATCCGCCTTCGGCACCAATGTCGGCATCGGCAGCCAGGGTGTGGTCATGTTCGGCACCGATGCCCAGAAGGCGAAATACCTGCCCGGCATCGCATCGGGGGAGATCATCACCTCCTTCGCCCTGACCGAGCCGGAAGCCGGGTCCGACAGCGCCGCCGTCCAGACCCGCGCCCGGCGCGAGGGGGATGTCTATGTCCTCGACGGGGCCAAGCGCTACATCACCAATGCGGGCAAGGCCTCCCTGTTCACCGTCATGGCCCGCACCGATCCGGACAAGAAGGGCGGGTCCGGCGTCTCCGCCTTCCTGGTGCCCCGGGACCTGCCGGGCCTGTCCGTGGGCAAGTCCGAGAAGAAGATGGGCCAGCAGGGCGCCCACATCCACGACGTGATCTTCGAGGGCGTCCGGGTGCCCGCGGAGAACCGCCTCGGCGCCGAAGGGGAGGGATTCCGCGTGGCGATGCAGGTGCTGGACCGGGGGCGTCTCCATATCGCCGCGGTCTGCTGCGGTGTGGCGGAGCGGCTGCTGGCGGACACGGTGGCCTATGCCTCCGAGCGCAAGCAG
>DAINBM010000064.1:0-9996 GCA_036732965.1 Caulobacteraceae bacterium
GGGTCTGGGTGGAGCCTGTCCCCGACGCCGGTGCCGCAGTGCCGGCACCTGGCCGCACGAACTGACCGATCAGGCCGAACAGGTCGACCGCCCCCTGGGTGTTCTGGAACTCGGCACCGGGCTTCATGTCCTCCAGGGCACCGCCCGGGGCGATCGCCACCAGTTGGCCGCCGAGCAGACCACTGGACGTGATCTTCGCGGTCGAGTCCGCAGGAAGCTTCACGTCCTTGTTGATCACCACATGGACCTTGGCGAGATAGGCCTTGGAATCCAGCTCGATCCGGGACACGGCCCCGACCTTGACCCCCGCCACGCGGACGTCGGCCCCCGTCGCCAGGGCCCCCACATCGCCGAACTTGCCGACCAGCTCATAGCCGCCGGCATCGGCACCCTTGTTGGTGTTGCCCAGCGCATAGATCAGAAACCCCGCGGCAGCGGCCAGCACCAGCGCACCGACGCCCGTTTCAGCCCAGGTCTCAGACTTCGCCATTCAACTCGTCTCCTGACGAAAGGTGTCGCGGGCCCCCTCGGATCGGCCCGTGAACCGCAAAAAACCTACTCGCCGCCCGGCGTCCAGGACTGATAGTCGCCCTTGGACACGGCCCTCGGACCGGAGCGGCCGATGGCCCCCCGCGGACGCCACGCATAGAGCGTGCCGGTCAGGTTGGGCAGATGGTCGGTCTCCCACTTCTGCCGCTTCAGCGGGGCCTTGGTCGGCGGTTCATCGAAGGTGTAATGCAGCCACCCGTGCCAGTCGGCCGGCACCTTCGAGGGTTCCGCATAGCCGCGATAAAGCACATAGCGTCGACGGCGGCTGTCATAGCTTTCCTTGGACGTGCGGCACTCGAAATATCGGTTGCCGTAGTCGTACGTGCCCACAAGCGTGGCGTTGCGGCTGATGGTGTAGAGGATCCCGGCCGTCGCGCCGTTCCACCAGGTGAAGATCAGTTTGAGCACGGGCGAAACCATACGGCTGACGGGACGGGACGGTGGGTCCGGCCCATGGGATCCGGTCCGCCACTCGCCGTCGTTATAGGCGGGGCAAGGTCCGGCGTCCAGCGCGGCCCAGCCGTCTCCTCCCAGTTTCGCCCGGACATGCCCCCGGCTCGACGGCGCCAGCCACACCCCGCCGATGTCTACATGTAGTGTTTCGGTGGACATCTCCACGCTAGGTGTTGCGAAATTTCCCTCGTGAGCCTAGCGTTTTCCGGTAAGGGTCGATCGTGGGGTCTGCAATGCGTTTTGAACGTTGGTTCACCGAATCCGCGCGCACTGTTCCTCTGGAGTCGCGCGAGATTGAACGGATCCATGCCGTTGCGACCGTGACCGCACCGGAGAACTGGACCGACGCGCGGGTCGAATCGTGGCTGGACTGGCTGGAGGCTGCCCCCACGGACCGTCCGGACATCGCCCCACCGTGGCACCGCGCGCCCGCCCCGCACCCGGCGCTCGGCGGGCGCCTGTCCGCCTTTTCGGAGCGGCTGGCTCACTGGGGCTGGGCGCTGGGTCTGTTCGATACCGCGGCCGATGCCGAGGCGTTCCGCGAGGACCTGACCGCATCCATGGTGGTCGGCCTCGCCGCTGCGGGTCCCCTGGCCGCGGCGGGACACCGGATCTCCCCCTTCACCGGACCCGACCCCTTGACCGCCGACGATCCGGCACCGTCCATCGACCTCGCCACCCCCTCCGGACATCATCACCTGGAGGCCTTGCTGGGGGCCGAGCGCGCCGCGCGTCTGTCCCGGGCGGCCCTGGACCAGCTGGATCGACGGCTCGCCGCCGTGTCCGAGGCCGTGGCGCGTTGCGAAGGCGACCGGAAGGCCTGCGCGGATCCCACCGCCAACCCGGCGCTCGGTCGTGCCGCGCGGGCGGCCCGGGCGGCAGGTGCCGACGATGCGGCCATTGTCGACGCCATCGCCCTCGGACGGCAGGGCCGCACGCCCCGGTCGAGCCGGCTCGTCACATCCGTCGCGCCATTACCCGTCATTGCGGTGAGCGGTGACCTGGCGGCCGCCGGCGAAGCCGCCTGGGACTGCGACCGCCTGACCCTCGCGGCGTCGGCAGACTCGGCCCGGGCGCTGGCCGATGCCGCCGACGCCCCGACCTGTGCCCTGAATATTCTCGCCGTACAGATGGACGGCCGGGTGGACGAGGAGGCGCTTGCCGCCGCCGTCCGTCTGTGGACCGTGGCCCTCGACATCCTGACGGCCAGCGGATGGTCCGCGGATCCGGCCGGTGCGGCGCGGCTCTACGCGGCCCGCGGCGCGCGGATGACGCTTGCAGGACTGACGGAGTGGCGCATGGGTCGCGGGCTTGAGCCCGCGGCGGACGAGATCCGCTCGGTGATGCTGCTGGCCACGGTGACGGCGCTGGAAACCTCCGTCACCCTCGGCCGGATGGCGGGCCCGCGGCCGGAGGCAGCGTGCGACGCGGGCGGCGTGGCCACGCGCCTGCTCCAACTCGCCCATCATGCGGACACGCTGGCCCCCGCTCTCGCCCGGCGCATCCGGGCCGTGGACCCCGCCGCCCTGCGCGGGGCGAGCCTGATCAGCCTGTTCGAGGATCCGGAGATCAGCCTGCGCCTGGGCGGCGTGACCCTGGGTGCGGGCCCCTGGTTGGGGCCGGTGGGCATCGCCCAGACAGCCGACGGGATCACCGTTCCGGTCCTCAAGGCCGAAGCCTTTGCGGCGGCCGTGGCCGTGGGCCTCGATCCCACCGCCCTGCGCCAGGCCCTCTTGGGAACCCGGACCCTCGACGAGGGGCCGGTGAGCGCCCAGGCCCTCCGCAGCCGGGGGTTCACCGACCACGAGATCAGCCGGGCGGAAACGGCGCTGTTGACCGCGCGTCGCCTGCAGGATGCGTTTGCTCCCCACATCATCGGCGAAGGCTTTGTCCAGGACGTGCTCGGCGTGCCCGGCGAGCGCTTGTCCGATCCGCAACTGGACGTGCTGGCGGCCGCCGGATTTTCCGTCTCCGACATCGAGCTGGCCAGCCGCATCGTGCTGGGCGGCGACGAACTGGAGGCCCTGCACCGGCCCGCCGCCCCGACGGACCGGATCGCGCTGGCCGGAAGCCTGGTGCCGGCCACCTTCGGTCCCGCCTGTCTCGACCTGCCGGTCACAGCCGACCTGATGGTGGATGACATCGAGGTGCTGATCGACCAGGCCTTCTCGGCCGGTATCGCGGGCATCCGGGTGCGCCGGGTCCGGCCGATGGTCGACCTCGGCCCCCTGCCCGAAGCCGAGGCCCCGCCCCGCGCCCAGCCACAGCCCGAGCGTCCGGCCGCGGAACGGGTCGTCGAACGGATCATCGAGCGGGACCGGACGCGCAGGCGTCTGCCCGACCGGCGCAAGGGCTACATCCAGAAGGCGGCGGTCGGCGGTCACAAGGTCTATGTCCATACCGGCGAGTACGACGACGGTGAACTGGGCGAGATCTTCATCGACATGCACAAGGAAGGGGCCGCCTTCCGTTCGCTGATGAACAACTTCGCCATCGCCATCTCCATCGGCCTGCAATACGGCGTACCGCTGGAAGAGTTCGTCGATGCCTTCGTCTTCACCCGGTTCGAGCCTGCAGGGCCGGTCACGGGCAACGATCAGGTGCGGTCTGCGACCTCGATCCTCGACTATGTGTTCCGCGAACTCGGGATCAGCTATCTCGACCGGCATGATCTGGCCAATGCCGATCCCGATGCCCTGTCCGCCGATGGCCTCGGCGGCGGGCTGGCCGACAAGCTGGACGCCCAATCGGCGGCAAGGTTCATCTCGAAGGGCTTCAGCCGGGGGGCGGCACCGGACAATCTCCTCTTCCTGCCCACCGCCCGTCGTCCCGCCGACAGCGAGACCGTGGCGGACGCCAGCTTCGGAGTGTGTCCGGCCTGTGGAGACATTGCCATGACGCCGCGCGGGTCGGGCATGATCTGTGTCACCTGTGGTGCCGCGCAGGAGGTACGAGGCTAGCTCCGGCGAACGAATCGCGGAGTTCGGTGTCAGTCCAGATGACATCGATTTAAGTAGCGTCTTCCGTCACAAGCCCTCTAATCAGGCCGACCGACGGCGGCGCGTCGGTCCGGAGGCGTGACTGACCGATGTTGACCCGCGTGTGCGCCCTGCTGATGTGCTGCGCGCTTCTGGCCGGTGCCCCGGTCGGGGGAGCCGCTGCCGGGGACCGCGACGTGGCGCGTCGGGTGGCGTTCGGCGGCACCTGCGTCAAGTGCGATCTGGCCGGACGCAGACTGGTGGGCTGCGCGTTCACCGCATCGAACTTCTCGGAAGCCACCCTGACCGGTGCCGACCTGCGGGGGGCGGAATTCCATGCCGCCAGCTTCCGGAATGCCGACTTCTCCCGCAGCGACCTGCGGGGTGCCAGCGCCGTGGCCTCGAACTTTTCCGGGGCGCGGTTCAACGAGGCCCAACTGGAGGGGTTCGATGGCCGGGCGGTCAACTTCAGCGGCACCCATCTGAACCATGCCCATCTGAAGGCCACGGATCTGGTGGCGGTCGACTTCCGACACGCCGAGCTGGTGGCAGCGGATCTCAGCGGGTCCAGCCTGACCGCCGTCGATTTCGAGGGAGCCGATGCCCGCGGGGCCACGTTCAATGACACCGACTTCCACGACGTCACGTTCCGCGGCGGTCACTTTGAACATGCCAGCTTTCGCGGTGCCTCCCTCGACCATGCGAGTCTGACCGGCGCGTTTCTCGCCGGTGCCGACGTCACCGACGCCGACCTGACCCGGGCGGACCTCCGGGGCGTCGACCTTTCCGGTGTACGCGGACTGACCCAGGATCAGGTCGACGAGGCCTGCGCGGACGTCGCCACGCGCCTGCCCGCGGGATTGCGCGGACACGAGTGTCGCGGCCTGGCTGGGCTGCCACATGTTGCCATCGGCCTTGCCGTCCATCCGGTGCCCCCTCCGCCGCCTGCCCCGCCCCCGAGATAGCCACGGCACCACCGGTCGAGGCGGAAACACCATGGCCTCCCCCTCGACCCCTGGGGCCTTCGTCCCTATGTTGCCACCCTGGACACACGGGGATTTCGATGGGCGGACGCATGGCTGCAACCCTGGTTGCGGGCCTGGGATGGTTGGCCGCGGCAGCGGTGGCTCAGGCAGCGCCCCCGGGGAGTCTGCCGACCGATCCGTCGCACGTCATGGCCCCCATCCACCGCCTGGCCGGTGACCCGCCCCGCATTCCCCTGACCCGATCGGTCCCGGTGGATCTGCCCAGCCAGACCCCGGAAGACCTCGCCAGGGCCCTGTTCGCCCGCAAGTCCCCATTCCTCGGCAAGGTCAGCGGTTACCGCAAGGCGTTCATGCCCGATCTTGCCCGGGCGGTGGCCCTGGACGCCACGCCGGGGGACGAGCGCATCGTGAACTTCGACTGGCGTTACGGTGCCCCCCGGCGCAGGGCCCGCCACCTGGCACTGACGACCGCGGTCACTGGCGGCGCGGCCACGGTCACGGTCCGGTTCCGCGTTGGCCGGGAGCCGCGGGAGGTGCGTCTGCAGATGTTCCAGCGCCGGACGGGCTGGCGGATCCATGATGTGGGTCAGACGGGTCCGGACGGCTGGAGCCTGCGCGCCTGCCTGCACATGCACGGGGCACGCATTGCCCCCACCTGCAAGGCACCACCGAAGGACCCGGACTCCATGAAGGTGGAGCCGGCCCCGCTGAGGATCGTTCCCCCCCGTCCGGTGCCCGGACCGGTCCCGGTGCCGCAGCCCGGCACCGGCCCGATCAGGCCTTGATCGGCGGCGCAATCCGGATGTGCAGTTCCTTCAACTGACGCTCGGTCACCGGGGCCGGCGCGTTCATCAGGAGGTCCTTGGCCTGCTGGTTCAGCGGGAAGGCGATGACGTCACGGATGGTCGTCACTCCGGCCAGCAGCATCACGATCCGGTCCACGCCCGGGGCGATCCCCCCGTGGGGCGGGGCACCGTAACGGAAGGCATTCAGCATGCCGCCGAACTTGTCCTCGACCACCTCGGCCCCATAGCCTGCGATCTCGAAGGCCTTGAGCATGATGTCCGGCCGATGGTTCCGGATGGCACCGGACGACAGCTCCACACCGTTGCAGACGATATCGTACTGGTAGGCCAGGATATCGAGGGGATCCCTGGTCAGCAGCGCGTCCATCTCGCCCTGCGGCATGGAGAAGGGGTTGTGGCTGAAGTCGACCTTCTTCTCGTCCTCGTTCCACTCGAACATCGGGAAGTCGACGATCCAGCAGAACTTGAACTGGTCGGCGTCCACGAGCCCGAGCTCTGTCCCGACCCGGGTGCGGGCCAGACCGGCGAACCTGTAGAAGGCATCCGGATCGCCCGCCGCAAAGAACACCGCGTCCCCGACCTTCAGGCCCATCTGCTGGCGAAGGGCTTCCGTGCGCTCGGGCCCGAGGTTCTTGGCCACCGGACCGGCGCCGCCCTCCTCGCCCTCCCGCCAGAAGATGTAGGCAAGGCCCGGCTGGCCCTCGCCCTTGGCCCAGTCGTTCATGCGGTCGCAGAAGGCGCGGCTGCCGCCACCGGGGGCCGGGATGGCCCAGACCTCGGCCTTGGGGCCTTCGAGGATACGAGCGAACACGCCGAAGCCGCCACCACGGAAGTGCTCGGACACGTCCTGCATCTCGATCGGGTTGCGCAGGTCGGGCTTGTCGGAGCCGTACTTGCGGATCGCCGTGCGGAACGGAATCCGCGGGAAGGCCTCCTCGGTCACCCGACGGCCGTTGGCAAACTCCTGGAAGACCCCGCGCATCACCGGCTCGATGGCATTGAAGACATCGTCCTGGGTGACGAAGCTCATCTCCATATCCAGCTGGTAGAACTCGCCGGGAGACCGGTCGGCTCTCGCATCCTCGTCCCGGAAGCAGGGCGCAATCTGGAAGTAGCGGTCGAAACCGGACACCATCAGGAGCTGCTTGAACTGCTGCGGGGCCTGCGGCAGGGCATAGAATTCGCCGGGATAAAGCCTTGAGGGGACGAGGAAATCCCGTGCGCCTTCGGGCGACGATGCGGTCAGGATCGGGGTCTGGAACTCCGTGAAGCCCTGGTCGATCATCCGCCGGCGCAGGGACGCGATCACCTGCGAACGCAGGATGATGTTCCGATGCAGCGTGTCCCGACGCAGATCGAGGAACCGGTACTTCAGGCGCAGGTCCTCGGGATAGTCGGGCTCGCCGAACACCGGCACGGGAAGTTCGGCCGCTTCCGAGAGAACGGTCAGGCCACGCACGCGGATCTCGACTTCGCCCGTCGGCAGGTTCGGGTTCACGGCCTCGGCGTCGCGGGCAAGCACATCGCCCTCGATTCGGATCACGCTTTCGGCACGCAACCGCTCCGCCAGGGCAAAACCCGGCGTTTCGGGCGACAGCACGAGTTGGGTGAGGCCATAGTGATCCCGGAGGTCCAGGAACATCAGCCCGCCGTGGTCGCGCTTGCGATGGATCCAGCCGGACAGGCGCACGGCGTTCCCGGCGTCGGCCAGTCTCAGGGCGCCGCAGGTATGGGTGCGATAGGCGTGCATGGCATATTCTCTGTGGAGGCGCCGCCGGGGGCGAACCTCGCCGACGCCGTGAAGCGGTAAGCGGCGGACAGGCCATGGGCACCTCGGAATGTCAAGCTTGCCCACAACTTGTCCCTGCCTGACGGGACAGTCACGCACATGATCCGTGGTGCCGTCCCACCGGGATACATCGACGAAAACCCTGTTTCGCGCTAAGGATGAGCGAGACTCGTCGAGATGAAGGAGACCGCGTTGAGCGCACAGCTTCGCCTGAAGCTGGATCGGCAGCCGACCTACCGACGGGAGGATTTCATCCGGTCGGAGGTGAATGCGGCGGCCGTCGATGCGCTGGAGCGATGGCCGGCCTGGCATGGCGGAGCCCTCGCCCTCATCGGTCCGCCAGGATCCGGCAAGACGCATCTGGCGAGAAGCTGGGCCGACCGGACCGGTGCCGTGGCCTTCGACCCCGCGCTTCAGGGCACGGTGCTGGACGCGGCATCGGCCGCGTCGCCGGTCGTTGTGGACGACGCTGATCGCCTCGAGGACCCGGAGGCACTGTTCCACCTGATCAATCTCGCCGGACGCGCGGGCGGCGGACTTCTGTTGACCGCGCGGACCCTGCCGAGCGGCTGGATCACCCCGCTGCCGGACCTGAAGTCCCGACTGAACGCCCTGCCCGTCGCCGAGCTGGCCGCCCCCGATGACGCGGTCCTCTCCGGTGTCCTGCGCAACCTGTTTCGGGATCGGAACATCCGCGCCTCGGACGAGCTGCTGGCCTATCTGGTGCGGCGCATCGACCGCTCCATCCCGGAAGCGCAGCGGATGGTGGCCCGCCTGGATGATGCCGCGGACCAGCAGGGACGGCCCGTGAGCCGCAGCCTCGCCCGCCAGATCCTGGAAATCTCGCCGGCAGATGGCGAGCTATTCGACGATTTGTGACGCCGTTGCGCTTGCAGCCGGCCCCGTGGGGGGCGACAAACGGCCCATGACAGACCCGACGCCCCCGAACGCCGCGATTCCCGGCCCAAGCCCGTCGCAGACCCCTCCGGTGCCGGAAGATTCGTCTCGGGCCACGGAGACCGTCCCGTCGACCAAACCCGGCCCGCAGGATGCGCCGCCCCCGGCCGATGGGGCCTCGCATTCCCCGCTGGCGCATCCCCTGGACACCGCACTGATCGAGTCGCCGGAGCGGTTCTTCAACCGGGAAATGTCCTGGCTTGCCTTCAACCAGCGCGTTCTGGAGGAGGCGCAGAATCCGCGTCACCCCCTGCTGGAGCGGCTTCGCTACATCTCGATCTCGGCGAACAACCTCGACGAATTCTACATGGTCCGCATCGCCGGGCTGAAGGGACAGGTCCGGGAAGGCGTCCGGGTCATGAGCCAGGACGGCCTGACCCCGATCGAGCAGCTGGAGCGAATCAATGCGGGCGCTGCCACCCTGATGCAGGCCCAGCAGGCCCGCTGGCGGGAGCTGCGCGGGGAGCTGGAGGGGGCCGGGATCAAGCTGCTGGCGTCCGCCGACGCGGACTCCACCGATCGGGCGGCGATGAGCGAGATCTTCAACGCCCAGGTCTTCCCCGTCCTCACCCCCATGGCCATCGACCCGGCCCACCCGTTCCCGTTCATTCCGAACCTGGCCTTCAGCCTCGCCCTGAAGCTGCGGCGTCGGCAGGACGGCAGGACCCTCTATGCCCTGGTCCCCGTACCGCAGCAGGTGCGCCGGTTCTGGAGCCTCCCCCCCCGCAAGGGCCGCGGCGGCAAGCTGGAGCGTCGCTATCTGACGCTCGAGGGGCTGCTGGTGATGTTCATCGACCATCTGTTCCCCGGGTGTGATGTCGAGACGCAAGGGGTGTTCCGCCTCCTGCGCGATTCCGACGTGGAAATGGAAGAAGAGGCCGAGGATCTGGTGCGGGAGTTCGAGGCCCTGCTCCGCCAGCGGCGTCTGGGCTCGGTGGTGAACGTCACGTTCGACAGCTCCATGAGCACCGAGCTGCGGGACTTCATCATCCGCAACCTCTACGCCGAACCGGACGACGTGGTCGTGCTGGGGACGGACGGCATGCTCGGCATGGCGCAGCTGTCCCAGCTGATCCCGCCGGACCGGGCCGATCTGAAGTTCCAGCCGTTCGAGCCGCGCTACCCCGAACGCATCCGGGAACACGGAGGCGACTGCTTCGCAGCCATCCGGGAGAAGGACATCCTCGTCCACCACCCGTTCGAGAGCTTCGACGTGGTGGTGCAGTTCCTGCGCCAGGCGGCGGCGGACCCGGACGTGCTGGCCATCAAGCAGACCCTCTACCGCACCAGCGAGAACAGCCCCATCGTCGCCGCCCTGATCGAGGCCGCGGACCGGGGCAAGAACGTCACGGCGCTGGTGGAGCTGAAGGCCCGCTTCGACGAGGCGGCCAATCTGAAATGGGCCCGGGACCTGGAACGCGCCGGCGTCCACGTGTTCTCCGGCTTCGTGGAGTACAAGACCCACGCCAAGCTGTCGC
>DAINBM010000065.1:0-9977 GCA_036732965.1 Caulobacteraceae bacterium
TCGATACCCCGGCCCCGGCCGCGGGCGAGATCCTGATCCGGGTCGAGGCCGCGGGGGTGAACCGACCGGACATCCTCCAGCGTCTGGGCTTCTATCCGCCGCCGCCGGGGGCACCCGCGACGCTGGGCCTGGAAGTGGCGGGGACGGTTGCGGACGTGGGCCCGGGCGCGACCCGCTGGCAGGTGGGTGACCGGGTCACGGCCCTGCTGGGCGGTGGCGGCTATGCCCAGTATGCCGTCGTGGACGCCCGCCACGCCCTGCCCATGCCCCCCGGTCTCGACGCCGTCGCGGCCGCCAGCCTGCCGGAAACCGTCTTCACCGTGTTCGCCAATGTGTTCGAGCACGGGGGCCTCAAGGCCGGCGAAACCCTGCTGCTGCACGGGGCCACCAGCGGGATCGGCGTCACGGCCATCCAGATGGCGAAGGCCGCCGGTGCCCGGGTCATCGCCACGGCCCGCGGGGCGGACAAGGCCGCCAGCGCTGTGAAGATCGGTGCCGACCTTGCCATAGACACCACCACCCAGGACTTCACCGCGGAGGCGCTGGCCTTCGGCGGGGCCGACGTCATCCTCGACATGGTCGGCGGCGACTTCGCCCAGAAGGGCCTCGATTGCCTCAAGCCCGGGGGGCGGATCGTCTATATCGCCTTCCAGGCGGGCGGCCGGGTGGAGATCGACCTGCAGAAGATCATGCAGAAGCGGCTGACGCTGACCGGTTCGACCCTGCGCCCCCGCTCGGCGGACGAGAAGGCCCGGCTGGCGCAGGCCGTCGAGGCCACGGTCTGGCCGTGGATTGCCGCAGGCCGGGTGCGGACCATGGTGGATCGCAGCTTCCCCCTCGCCGAGGCCGCGAAGGCCCATGCCTGGCTGGAATCCGGGGCCCATGTCGGCAAGGTGGTGCTGGTCCCGTGAGCCTTGGCGTCTTCGATTCCGGTGTCGGCGGTCTCAGCGTGCACCGGGCGCTGGTGGAGCGCCTGCCCCGCGCCGACGTCATCTATTACTGCGACCAGGCCCATGCCCCCTATGGCGGGCGTCCGGGGGAAGAGGTGGTGGACCTCACCCGCGCCGCCTGCGCCCGCCTGTTCGGCGAGGGGGCCAGCCTCGTGGTCCTCGCCTGCAACACGGCGTCGGCCATCGCCCTTCGCCGGCTGCAGCAGACCTGGCTTCCCGGTCTTCGGCGGGAGCTGGGTCGCCCGCTGAACATCCTCGGCATCATCGTGCCCACCATCGAGGCGGCCACCGGCCTGCCGTGGGAGCACGAGGCGGATCGTCGGGGCGAGAAGGTGGAGAAGCTCGACGTGGTCGGTGTCTTCTCGACCCCGGGCACCGCCGCCAGTCGGGTCTACGAGATCGAGATCGACAAGCGCCGTCAGGACGTGGCGGTGTTTTCCGAGCCCTGCCCCAATCTGGCGCGAATGATCGAGACAGGGGCCCCGCGGGCGGAGCTGGCGGCCGAGATCGCCGGCCATGTGGCGGCCCTGGCCCGCCGGATCGGCCGGATGCCGGACCGGGCGATCCTGGGCTGCACCCATTACGAGATCGTCGCGGACCTGTTCCGGGCCGCGCTGCCGCCCCAGACCCCCCTGATCCATCAGCCCACCGCCGTGGCGGACAGCCTCGCGGCCTATCTCGCGCGGCACGAGCAGTACGGGATCGGGACGGGCGGCACCCGCCGGTTCCTGACCAGTGGCACGCCGGGGGATGCCAGTCCCCTGCTGCAGGCCTATTGGGGCGGGCCGCTGCGCTTCGAGCCGGTGGACCCGTCCGCGGTCTAGCTCTTCAGACGCCAGCCGCTGCGGATCACGCCCCAGGACAGCACGCCAAGCAGCAGGCTCAGCCCGCCCGTATAGGCGACGCCAATAGCCAGGGACCCGTCCGCATGGCCGACAAAGCCGTATCGGAACCCGTCGATGAGATAGAAGAACGGGTTGCAGGCCGCGAAGGCCTGGGCGAAGGCCGGCAGGCGGTGGATCGTGTAGAAGGTCCCCGACAGGAAGGTCAGCGGGGTCACGACAAAGGTGGTGACCGCCGCCAGATGGTCGAACTTCTCGGCCCACAGACCGGTCAGAACGCCGACAAAGGCCATCATCAGCGACGCCGCCAGCGAGAAATACAGCACGGCCGCGAGATTGAAGACGCTGGAATGGGCGAATGGCCAGACCGACAGGGCGGTCACCAGTCCCACCAGCATGCCCCGGGTGGCAGCCCCGAGGGAAAAGGCCGCGGCCAGCTCCAGCGGCGACAGGGGCGGGGTCAGGAAATCCGGAGCCGTGCCCATGATCTTGGCCTGGATCAGGGACGAGGAGGAATTGGCAAAGGCGTTGGTCAGGATGGCCATCATGATCAGGCCCGGCGCAACGAACTGGGCGAAGGGCACGCCCTCCACCGTCGGATTGGTGCTGCGGATCGCCACCACGAACACCATCATGTAGAGCAGCGTGGTCACCACCGGTGCCGCGATGGTCTGCAGACCCACCTTCCAGAACCGCCGCACCTCCTTGAGATAGAGGGTCTGCACCCCGGTCCAGTTGATCCCGTTGTAGACCCGCGGTGACGGCGGGATCCGGGATGTCTGCCCGTGCGGGGCCGGAACGGAGTCGGATGCCTGCGGGGCGGTACCGACAGGATGGGCGATCAGGTCTGACATGGCCCTGATGTGCGTCCTCGACCGCCCGAACGCAAGGATTTCGCGCAACCGGAGGGGCGGATTTCCGATTCAACATCTAGTTCCTGTGGACGAAGCCCAAGGCGCCTATTGTGGAGTTTAAGGGTTTGTTTACGATATCTGGTGTCGGCCGCAGACACTCCTGAGGGCCAGACACAACATCTAGTTCTGCCAGATGGCGGCAGAAACTCACCAGGGGGCGCGCATGGAGACTGTCAACGGCTGGACCGAAGATCGCGTGGCGACGCTGAAGAAGCTCTGGCTCGATGGCCTGAGCGCCAGCCAGATCGCCAAGCAGCTCGGTGGCGTGATCCGCAATGCCGTCATCGGCAAGGTGCACCGTCTGGGTCTGTCCGGACGCGCGGCACCCTCGCAGCCCGCCCGCCCCGCCTTCAAGCCGAGCCGGCCGGCCCGTCCGGTCATGCAGGCGCCCATGCCCACCCGGCGGGTCGAGCCGGCCAGCCCGGCACCCCAGCCTCTCGCGGCCGCGCCCCAGCCCCCCGCGCCCAGCTATCGCCACGAGGAACCCGGCAGCGCCACGGTGCTGACGCTGGGGGCCCACATGTGCAAGTGGCCGATCGGCGATCCCGCGACGGACGGCTTCAGCTTCTGCGGACGCCGGACGGGGGATGACGGTCCCTACTGCGTGGAACACGACCGGGTCGCCTACCAGCCGCAGCAGAAGAAGGCCCGGCGGAGCGATGGCTCCGAGCTGGCACGATCCCTTCGCCGGTACATTTGATTGCATCACCGGCCGCGCCCCACCGCGGCCCTGCAGACTTCCGGCACCAGGGCCGGTCGGGCAGGATCCGGCCGGCCCTTTTTTCTGGCCGCGGCCCTGTCGCACGCGGATCCAGGGATGCGGGCCCGGATACGAAAACGCCCCCGCGACGGATCGCAGGGGCGCACGCCAACCCGAGAGGGTCGAGATGTCGGAGATCAGCGCTTGCCGGTGAAGCCCGCGAACTTCGCATTGAAGCGCGACACGCGACCGCCGCGGTCCAGCAGGTGCTGCTGCCCACCGGTCCAGGCCGGGTGGGTGGACGGGTCGATGTCGAGGTTCAGGGTCGCGCCCTCCTTGCCGTAGGTGGAGCGCGTGCGGTAGGTGGTCCCATTGGTCATCACGACGTTGATGAAGTGATAGTCCGGGTGAATGTCTTGTTTCATTGGGCGATCCAACCGACTTAAGGCCGAGGCAAGCGCGCCAGGGCGTAAAAAAGAGCGAAGGCCCGCCGATGCGACGGGCCGCCAAGTCGCGAGCCTGTACACGAAGGCCGCCCCTCATGGCAAGAGGTGAGGGGGATGTTTGAGATGATACGGACGGAATCAGGAGCGTCGAGATGACCACCGCCACGTCGGGCACCCCAGAGGCTGAAGGTCGACCGTCAGGCGGTGCCCTGCTGGCCGCGGAGATCCTGGCCGCCAAGGACAAGCGGGAGAAGTCCCGCGACCTTCGTCCGCTCCGGCGGCTGGTGCCGCTGGTGCTGGCCCACTGGCGGCTTGCGGTTGCGGCGATCCTGTTCCTTCTCCTGTCGACCAGCGCGACGCTCGGGGTCACCAGTGCCCTGCGTCTGGCGGTGGACCACGGGTTCGGGATCGGTGACTTCTTCGTGGCGCTGGGGGTCTCCCTCGCCCTGGCCCTGGCCACCGCCGCCCGCTTCTACGCCGTCACCCGTCTGGGCGAGCGGGTGATCGCGGACCTTCGGCGCAACGTCTATGCCCACGTCCTGACCCTCGATCAGGCCTGGTTCATGCAGGTCCGCACCGGCGAGGTCCTGTCGCGGATGACCACGGACATGGCCATTGTCGAGAGCATGGCCGGGGTCACCATGTCCATGGTCCTGCGCAATGCCCTGATGATCCTCGGGGCCATGATCATGATGCTCAGCGTGTCGGTGAAGCTGACCCTGGGCGTGGTGGCTCTGGTGCCGCTGGTCATCGTGCCCCTGTTCGTGTTCGGCCGCCGGGTCCGGGGCCTGTCGGTCCGGGCCCAGGACCGCTTCGCCGACGCGGTGGGCTATGCGGGGGAGACCCTGGACCAGCTGGAGACCGTGCAGGCCTTCGGTCGCGAAGGGTTTGCGGCCCGCCGGTTCGCCGAGTCCGTCGAGGCGGCCTTCGAGGCCTCCGTGGCCCGGGTCGGGGCCCGGGCCATCATGACCGCCCTGGTCATCTCCCTCGTCACGTCGGGGATCGCCGCGGTGCTGTGGCTCGGCGTCACCCTGGTCCACGCCCACGAGATGAGCAACGGCCAGATCCTGCAGTTCCTGTTCCTGGCCGTGCTGGCCGCCGGGTCGGTGGGTGTCCTTGGTGAGGTCTGGGGCGAGGTCCAGAAGGCGTCGGGTGCCATGTCCCGGATCGACGAGATCCTCACCGCCAAGCCCTCCATCGCCGCTCCGGACACGCCCAGACCCCTCCCGCGCCCCGCCGGCGGGGCTATCTCCTTTGCGGATGTGCACTTCGCCTATCCCGGGCGCCCCGACCTGCCGGCACTCAACGGCCTGACCTTCAGCGTCCGGCCGGGGGAGACCGTGGCCCTGGTCGGCCCCTCGGGCGCGGGGAAGAGCACGGTCCTGCGCCTGCTGCTGCGCTTCTATGACCCGCAGTCGGGGATCATCGCCCTCGACGGGGTCGACCTGCGGGACGCCGACCCGGCGGAGGTGCGTGCGCGCATGGCCCTGGTGGCGCAGGACGCCTCCCTGTTCTCCGGCTCGGCCCTCGACAACATCCGCTTCGGCCGCGAGACGGCGACCCGGGCCGAGATCGAGCAGGCCGCGCAGGCCTCGGAGGCGGCGGGCTTCATCACTGCCCTGCCCGCCGGCTTCGACCAGTCCCTGGGCGAACGGGGCAAGACCCTGTCGGGCGGTCAGCGCCAGCGGATCGCCATTGCCCGGGCTCTCGTCCGGGACGCCCCGATCCTGCTGCTGGACGAGGCGACGAGCGCCCTGGACGCGGAGAACGAGCGGCTGGTGCAGCTCGCCCTGTCCCAGGCCATGACCGGCCGAACGACCCTGGTCATCGCCCATCGGCTGGCCACGGTGCAGAATGCCGACCGGATCGTGGTGATGGATGGCGGCGTGGTGGTGGAAGAGGGCCGCCACGCGGACCTGATCGCCCGGGGGGGCCTCTATGCCCATCTGGCCGAGCTGCAGTTCGGCGCGACCCCGGCCTCCTTCGACGCACCTGTGGCGGAGCCCGCGGCAGAGTGAGCGACTTTCTCGGTGCCCATGACGCGGCCCTGATCCGGTTGCAGGGGCTGCACCCCAAGAAGATCGATCTGTCCCTCGACCGGGTTCATCGGCTGCTCGAGTCCCTGGGACGGCCGGAGCGGCGCCTCCCGCCCCTGATCCATGTGGCGGGGACCAATGGCAAGGGGTCGACCACGGCCTTCCTGCGCGCCATGGCCGAGGCCGCGGGCCTGCGGACCCACGTCTACACCTCACCTCACCTGGTCCGTTTCGCCGAGCGGATCCGCATCGCCGGCGAATTGATCACGGACGCCGAGCTGGCGGCGGTGCTGGCGGAGGTGGAGCGGGTGAATGCCGGGGCGCCGATCACCTTCTTCGAGCTCACCGCCGCCGCCGCCTTTCATGCCTTTGCCGCCCACCCCGCGGATCTGGCCATCATCGAGGTGGGGCTGGGCGGACGCTTCGACGCCACCAATGTCATTCCCTGTCCGGCGGTCGCCGTGATTGCGCCGGTGGATCACGATCACCGGGAATTCCTCGGGGACGACCTGGCCGGGATCGCCCGGGAAAAGGCGGGGATCCTGAAACCCGGCGGCCGGGGCGTGGTGGCCCGCCAGGCGGATGCCGCCCGGGACGTGATCGCGGCAGAGGCGGAGCGGGTCGGGGCCGAGCTGAGCTGGATGGGCAGCGACTTCGACATCTGGCGCGCCGGGGACGGCGTGGCGTGGCAGGGACCGGACGAACTGCTGGACCTGCCGCTGCCGGCCTTGCCGGGAGGCCACCAGATCGACAATGCCGGGCTGGCCATCGCCGCGGTCCGGGCCCTCGGCGACCCCCGAATCGATGCGGGGGCCATTGCGACGGGCCTGACCTCGGTGCGCTGGCCCGCCCGGTTGCAGCGGCTGACGGCGGGACCCCTGGCGCGGATGGCAGGGGCCGTCGGCTGCGACCTCTGGCTGGATGGAGGCCACAATCCCCATGCCGCCCGGGCCCTGGTGACGCATCTGCGCGACCTGCGGGCCCGGGACGGGCGACCGGTCACCGTCATCATGGGACTGCTGGCGAACAAGGATGCCGCAGGGATCCTCGCACCGTTTGCCGGTCAGGACATCCGCCTGATCTTCACCGGTTTTGCGGCGAGTGCGGCGGCGGCACCCGCAGATCTGGCGGCCGTGGCGGCCGGTCTCGGGATGCGCACCGAAACGGCCCCGGACGTGACAACGGCCGTGCGCCTGGCCACGGGCGACGGCGTGTCCGCCCACCTGCTGATCTGCGGATCGCTCTATCTTGCGGGCGAGGCGCTCGGCCTGTCGCCGGAGACCTGGCCGACCTGATCAGCCGGCGGGCAGGCCGAGCTCGGTCCGGATATAGGGATAGGTGATCCGGTCCTCGCAGGCGCAGCCGCGCAGATGGCCGTCCGGCCCCTGCCAGATCAGGGTCGGATAGGCGAAGCGCACGCCGTTTTCCTCGAGCAGGGGCCGCAGGTCCTCCACCAGGGCGCGGGATTTCTCCAGCAGGGCGGCGCGGTCAGGATCGGTGTCGGCGGAGGGCAGGCCTTCGGCGGTCCAGGCGTCCACTGGCATGCCCGTCCAGGTCTCGAAGGTCTTCCAGTTGCGGTGGGCCCACAGTTCCGCCACGCCGGACCGCTCCGGTGCCGTCGAGCGGGCGCGGCGGGCCGTCAGGATCACCCGTGTGTCGATCCCGGCCTTGTGGATGGCCGGAAACTGTTCCGTCTCGAAACGGATGCAGTCGGGGCAGGAGCGGAACGAAACCATGTAGAGCCAGCGGGTCGCGGACAGGCCGGGAGAGACCCAGCCGGAGCCGGACAGCAGGGCGCGGATCTTGTCCTCGTCCTTCGTCAGGCTATGGATGCCGCCGTTGGGCAGCCCCTCCGGCGCGTCGGCCCGGGCCGGCAGGGCCAGCAGGGTGACGGCCGCCGCCGCTGTCGCGGCCGCACCCAGGATCAGGGCCAGGAAGGTGACCGGTCGTGTCAGGGTCCGCGCCATGTCGCCGTTTCCCGAGGTGTGGGGGGTCAGACGACCCGTTCCACCAGCATCCGCTTGATGCCGGCAATGGCCTTGGCCGGGTTCAGACCCTTGGGACAGACCTGGGCGCAGTTCATGATGGTGTGGCAGCGATACAGCTTGAACGGATCCTCGAGATCGTCCAGCCGGTCGCCGATGGCCTCGTCCCGGCTGTCCACCAGCCAGCGATAGGCCTGCAGCAGGGCCGCGGGGCCCAGATACTTCTCGCCGTTCCACCAGTAGGACGGGCAGGAGGTGGTGCAGCAGGCGCACAGGATGCACTCGTACAGCCCGTCGAGCTTGGCCCGGTCCTGGGGGGACTGGGTCCATTCCTTCTGCGGCATGGGGGTGTCGGTGTGCAGCCAGGGCTCGATGGACGAGTACTGGGCGAAGAACAGCGTCAGGTCCGGGATCAGGTCCTTCAGCACCGGCATCTGCGGCAGGGGCGAGATCTGCACGGCATCGCCGGGCACCTCGTCCCAGGCATGGGTGCAGGCCAGGGTGTTGCGGCCGCCGATGTTCATGGCGCAGGAGCCGCAGACCCCTTCCCGGCAGGACCGGCGGAAGGCGAGGCTGGGGTCCATGGTGTTCTTGATGTGCAGGATGGCGTCCAGCACCATCGGCCCGCACTGGTCCACCGCCACGTCGAAGGTGTCCCAGCGGGGATTGGCCCCGGTTTCCGGGTCATACCGGTAGATCTTGAAGGTCTTGACCTTCTTCGCACCTGCCGGTGCCGGGAAGTGCTTGCCCTTGGTGATCTTCGAATTCCGCGGGAGCGTGAACTGAACCATGACTGTCTTCGACCTCTAGCGTCAGTACACCCGCGCCTTGGGCGCGATGTAGGAGATGTCGTTGGTGAGCGTGTAGGCGTGCACCGGGCGGTAGTCGATCGAGACGTGGCCGTTCTTCGGGTCAAACCAGGCCAGGGTGTGCTTCATCCAGTCCTGGTCGTTGCGGTCCTGGAAGTCTTCCCGGGCATGGGCCCCACGGCTTTCCTGCCGGTTGGCGGCCGACGCCACCGTCACCGCCGCCTGGCCGATCAGGTTGTCGAACTCCAGGGTCTCCATCAGGTCGGTGTTCCAGATCATGCCGCGGTCGGAGACGCCGATGTCCTTGGCGCGGTGATAGACGTCGGTGATGCGCGCCACGCCGCTCTGGAGGGTCTCGTCCGTGCGGAACACGGCCACATCCTCCTGCATGGCCCGCTGCATCTCCAGACGCAGCCTGGCCGTGGGCTCGGAGCCCGAGGCATTGCGGAAGCGGTCGAAGCGGGCCAGGTGCGGATCGGTCCAGGCCGCCTTGGGCTCGGGGATCTTGGCCCCCTTCTCGGCGATCTCCGCGGCGCGCAGGCCAGCGGCGCGGCCGAACACCACCAGGTCGGTGAGGGAGTTGGAGCCCAGACGGTTCGCCCCGTGCACGGACACGCAGGCGGCCTCGCCCACGGCCATCAGGCCGGGCACCACCTTGTCGGGATCGCCGCCGACCTTGGTCAGCACCTCCCCGTGATAGTTACAGGGGATGCCGCCCATGTTGTAGTGGACGGTCGGCAGGACTGGGATCGGCTCCTTGGTCACGTCCACGCCGGCGAAGACCTTGGCGCTTTCGGAGATGCCGGGCAGGCGCTCGTGCAGGATCTTGGGATCCAGATGGTCGAGGTGCAGGTGGATGTGGTCCTTGTTCGGGCCCACGCCGCGGCCCTCGCGGATCTCCACGGTCATGGCCCGGCTGACCACGTCGCGGCTGGCCAGGTCCTTGGCGGAGGGAGCGTAGCGCTCCATGAAGCGCTCCCCTTCCGAATTGGTCAGGTAGCCGCCCTCGCCCCGGGCACCCTCGGTGATCAGGCAGCCGGCCCCGTAGATGCCGGTGGGGTGGAACTGGACGAACTCCATGTCCTGCAGGGGCAGGCCGGCGCGGAGCACCATGGCATTGCCGTCCCCGGTGCAGGTGTGGGCGGAGGTGCAGGAGAAGTAGCCCCGGCCGTACCCGCCGGTGGCCAGGATGACCAGCTGGGCGGAGAAGCGGTGCAGGGTGCCGTCGTCCAGCTTCCAGGCGGTCACGCCGCGGCAGACGCCGTCGTCCATGATCAGGTCGAGGGCGAAATACT
>DAINBM010000066.1:0-9814 GCA_036732965.1 Caulobacteraceae bacterium
CACCATCACCACCAGCACCAGAACGACCAGGAAGACGGCCCCGTAGGCCAGCCCGCTCAGATCGTCGGGAATGTCGGTGTCCCGGCCCAGGGCCAGCCGGGCCAGGTTCCCCAGGGGCTGGTGGACGATGTAGATGCCGTAGGAGATGAGGCCGGTGAAGCTGAACAGCCGACCGGTGATCGGTCCCGGCTCGAACCGCCCCGCCAGCACCAGCAGCAGGGGGAAGCCGAGGCCCACCATGGCCAGCTCGAACCACGGCTTCTGGGCGTCCGTCGGACTCCAGGCCAGGGCCGCGGTCATCAGCAGCACGATGCCCCAGGAAGCCCAGGTCGCATGGGTCTGGTGATGCCCCACCAGACGGAACACCACCACGCCGGTGAAGAAGGAAAAGCCGACCCGGGCGAGCGCCGCCCACTGCTGGGTGGCCCCGAAGCCCACATCCAGGGTCTGGTAGTGGAACTCGGCAAACACCACGCCGGCACCGCTCAGCAGGATGATGACCGCGAGCACCGGCAGGGTCAGCCAGCGGATCAGCAGGGCATAGGCGAAATTGGCCACCAGTTCCGGCACCAGGGTCCAGGTGGGACCGTCGAGCGACGAGCCATTGGCCGGAAGGCCCGGCAGGAACGGGATCATGAACAGCCCGGTGGTGATCGCGATCAGCAGCTTGGACGGCGTCCACCACCCGGCGGGATCGGTGACGATGGAGAGCACCGCGGCCAGGATGCCGAGGATCAGCCCGCAGGCATAGAGGGGATAGAGCCGGATCAGCCGGGTCTTCACGAAGGTCCAGACGAAACCGCCCGCCGCCAGCCGGTCCCGATAGGCGTGGGCCACGACGAACCCGCTGACCAGATAGAACAGGTCCACGGCGAGGAAGCTTTCCGGCACGGCGATCGGACCGAAGAGGAAGGGCACGTGGCGCATCACCACCAGGAAGGCCCCCACCGCTCTCAGTCCGTCCAGGGTGTAGAAGGTCCGGCGCTCGGGCTCATGCGTCATGGGGCACTCCAGCGACTGCCGCGATGCGCGGCGCCCGCGTGTTTGTCAGGATTGCGGCGGAAGGACAACCTCTGCGGAGAGGTTGCGAAGCCGGGCATTCTGGCGTCTTGTCCCTCGTCGCCCGATCGATCAGGGCGTACACGGACCATCCCGCGGTCAGGAACAGGACATCGATCGGAATGAGTGTCGCCTTCACCCGCGAGGAAGATGCCGAGGCCCAGGCCGCCAACCTGCCGGACCGGCCGATCTCGCCCCACCCCAATCTGGTCACCCCCTCAGGGCTGGCGGCCCTCGATCGGGCGGTGGCAGAGGCCCGCGCGGCCTATACCGCCGCCCAGGCGGAGGGCGGGGTCAGCGCCGACCGCACGGCCATGGCCCGCGCCACCCGCGACCTGCGCTACTTCACCGCCCGCCGCGCCTCCGCCCAACTGGTGGCGGCGGAGGGACCGGACGACCGGGTGGTGTTCGGCCGCCGGGTGACCCTCGACCGGGAGGACGGCCGCCGGCAGGTGTTCCGCATCGTCGGCGAGGACGAGGCGGACCCGGCGAAGGGGGCGATTTCCTATGTGTCCCCCATCGCCCGGGCGGTGCTGGGCCGCGCCGTGGGGGACGCGGTCCAGGTCATGGGGGCGGAGGTGGAGATCGTCGCCGTGGAGCGGGTCGACTGAGGTCCCGCCCCCGCCGGCCGGTCAGGCCGCGGCGCTCGCCCGGGCCTTGACCCGCTCGAACCAGCCCTTCACCCATTGCGCCTCATCCGGGATCGGCTGGCCCACGGAGATGCCGAAGTCCAGGAAGCAGAACAGCAGGATGTCGGCCAGGCTGAAGCGGTCCCCGCACACATGGTCGCGCTCGCCCATCAGTCCGTTCAGCCACAGGAGCCGGTCGCGGGCGATGGCCTTCAGTTCCGCACCGCCGGCCTCGCCCACCAGCTTGATCCGGGGCGCGAACAGGGCCCGGCCCTCCGTCGCGCGGAAGCCGTTGGTCATGGGCTCGCAGATGTTCAGGTCGATGCGCCGGGTCCACATGCGGGTCTCGGCCCGCTGCATGGGGGTCTCGCCGATCAGGGCGGGGGCCGGGTGGAGTTCCTCGAGATATTCGCAGATCACGGTGATCTCGGCGATGTGGCTGCCGCTCTCCACTTCCAGGGCCGGGGTGGTGCCATGGGGATTGACGGCGGTGTAGTCCCCGCGGCGGTTCTCACCTCCCAGCAGGTCGATCTCGGTCACCGGAACCTCGAGGCCCTTCTCGGCCAGGAACATGCGCACCACGCGCGGGTTGGGTCCTATGGAATTGTAGAGCTTCATGGCGTCCTCCGGTCTTGTGCGTTGCGACCGAAGAGACCAGTGGCCCGACCGGGCGTCAACCGCCTTGACCGGGATCAGCCCTCAATGCGCCGGAAGCGCTTCGGGGATCACGTCCACTTCCACGACGAGGCGCTGGTCCCCGGGCGTCAGGATCAGCCCCTGGATCGGTGCCACATCGGAATAGTCGCGTCCGACGGCCAGCACCACGTGATCATTCTGTGCGAGGAGATTGTTGGTGGGGTCGAAGCCGACCCAGCCCTGGTCCTCGCCACACCACAGGCTCACCCAGGCATGGGTCGCATCCGCCCCCTGCAGCCGCTTCTGTCCGGGGGGCGGCAGGGTGCGGAGATAGCCGCTCACATAGGCCGCCGGCAGGCCCAGTCCCCGCAGGCCGCAGATCATGATGTGGCTGAAGTCCTGACAGACCCCCCGCCGGGCGCCGAAGGCCACCTCCGCCGGGGTGGAGACGTCCGTGGCCTTGGCGTCGTACTGGAACTCGTCCCGGATGCGGCCCATCAGCTCCGACGCCGCCTCGAGGATCGGCCGCCCGGGGCGGAAGCTCTGCCGGGCATAGTCGGTGATGACGGGGGACAGGGGCGTGCGCGCGGTGGGGTAGAGATAGCTGGCCGGTCCCCGCGGGCTCAGATCACTGCTCTCGAAGCTGCGGCTGCGGATGCGCTCCCAGGGCTGGCTGGCAAACAGGAGCAGGTTCGTCGGCGCATGCACGTCGATGCGGGAGCGCGCCTCGATCACCAGGGCCGTGTGCGGCTGGTCGATCAGGACCTTCAGCATCCGCTCACCGAAGGGGCCCTCCTGCTTCTGGGTCCGGGCAGGCCTCGGGGTGATCGCCACCTCCGCCGACAACACCGTCTGGGTCGGCGTGGACGCAGGCGTGAGCCGCAGCACGCACTGGGCAAAGGTCACCGGGGCGTCGTACGTGTAGGTGGTCCGGTGCCGCAGTTGATAGATCACGCCAGCCCCGCCAGTTTCACATTGGGCGTCGCATGGGCCCCCTGCAGGAAGTAGCGGTCCGCCACGGCGGTGGACAGGCGCATCAGGTCCTGCTCCAGTTCGAGGATCACTGGGGTGTCCAGGTTCTGGGCCTCCTCGATCTCCACCCGGGTGGCCAGGGCCAGGGTGATGCGCCGGGGCTCCTCCATCATGCCATCCTCCACCAGGGTCGGCAGGCCGAGGAGGTGGTCCTTCACCGCAAAGATCTGGAAGGCGATGGAGCGGGTATTGAAGGGGTCCAGCACGACCATGTCCTTCACCGGCCGCATGGCCAGCCCCACAAGATACCGGGCGCGATAGGTGATCTGGCTGTCGGCCAGGTCGAGCAGCAGATCCAGGTCGTCCGTGGTGGCCCCCTTGTGCGCCAGGGTCCGGACGAAGCAGCAGGTGTTGATCGCCCGCTCGATCCTGCGCCCCATGTCGAGGAAGCGCCAGCCCGCGCCCCGGTTCATGTTCTCCTGCGCAAGACCCGCCAGGGCCGCCAGCCGCTGCAGGGCCTGCTCCGCCTGGCCGAGCGCGGCGGCCTCGGACAGGGTCTGACGGGCCCCGTCCACCAGCACGTTCTCGAGGTCGAGCAGCAGGGACCAGAAGTCCGAGGAGAGGCGCTCGCGCATGCTCGACGCCGTGCGCCGGGCCGACCGGACCAGATGGATCACCGAGCCATAGGCCGTCGCGTCGTGCAGCGTGTCCCGGGCCGCGTCCAGCGCCCGCCCGCCCAGGGCCTCCTTGTCCAGGGCCCCCCAGTCGATCAGCAGATGCTGCAGGCAGGCGAGCGTCTCGCCGCTGGAGTGCAGCGCCTGTTCGGAATCCATCAGGCTGGCACACAGGCTGCGGACGAGCCGCAGGGTCGCCTCGGCGCGCTCCAGATACCGGCCGAGCCAGAAGAGATTGTCCGCCGCCCGGCTCGGCAGCCGCCCCTGGATGCGGCGGACCTTCACGTCGTCGGCACCGGACAGCAGGGTCACCCGCTCCACCGGTCGATCGCCCAGCACCCAGACATCGGCGCTCTGCGCGCCTTCCCCCATGGAGATCGCCCGGGCGTCGGGCTTCAGGGCCGTGCGGCAGAAGCCGCCGGGCATGATCTTCAGTCCGTTCGGCGTCGCCGCGGCATAGACGCGCAGGACGAACGGGGCGGCCTCCAGACGGCCGTCGCGCAGCACCGGCGTGGTGGACAGGCGCACCACCTCCTGCCCCACCACGTCGCCCGGACGGTCCTTCAGACGAGCCAGC
Source organism: Caulobacteraceae bacterium (assembly GCA_036732965.1). Taxonomy (GTDB): domain Bacteria; phylum Pseudomonadota; class Alphaproteobacteria; order Caulobacterales; family Caulobacteraceae; genus CAIMFV01. Next base: position 4,548 of record DAINBM010000066.1, read on the forward strand.
AGGGCCTCCCTCTGGCGCGCGTCCAGATCGGCGAGCATCCGCGGGCTGGAGAACAGCTGCTCCACGCCGGTGGTGTTGAAGGCCGATGCGATGGCCAGATCCTCGAGATGCGCCTCCACCAACGCCCGTTCCCGGGGCTGGCCGCACCACCAGGTGGCGACGTTGGGCATCTTCAGATCCTCGCCCAGCAGTCGGCGGCACAGGGCCGGCATGAAGCCCAGCAAGGCCTTCGATTCCAGCACGCCGGAGCCGGGCATGTTGACCACCGCCACCCCGCCGGAGCGCACCGCGTCCATCATCCCGGGCGTGCCGAGGTGCGAGGCACTGTTCAGCTCCAGCGGATCGATGAAGTCGGCATCCACCCGGCGCAGGATCACGTCGGCGCGCTTCAGCCCCTCGATGGTGCGGACATAGACCCTGCCCTGGCGGACGACCAGGTCCTCCCCCTCCACCAGCAGCAGGCCCAGATAGCGGGCGAGATGCGCCTGCTCGAAATAGGTCTCGCTGTAGGGACCGGGGGTCAGCAGGCAGATGCGGGGATCGGCCCGACCGGCGGTGGCGGCCAGACCCTTGCGCAGATCGTCGAAGAACCGGGCCAGCCGCTGCACGTTCATCGTGTTGTAGAGATTGGGGAAGGCCCGGGAGAGAACCAGCCGGTTCTCAAGCGCATAGCCGGCACCGGAGGGGGCCTGGGCGCGGTCGTCCAGCACCCACCACCGGCCGTCGGGTCCCCGGCCGAGGTCCGCGGCATAGAGCTGGAGATACCGGTTCCCCGGCGGCGTGACCCCCTGCATGGCCCGCAGGAAGTCCGGGCTGCCGGTCAGGGCGGCGGCGGGCAGGGCGCCGTTGGCCACCAGGGTGCCGGGGCCGTAGATGTCCCGGAGGATCGCGTCCATCAGGTTGGCGCGCTGTTCCACCCCTTCGACGATCTGCGACCAGTCCGCCTCGGTCAGGATCAGGGGCAGCGGGCTCAGCGGCCAGGTGCGCTCGGTTTCCTCCCCGTAGATCCGGTAGGAAACGCCGGTATCGCGGATGTGCCGGGTGGCGAGGCTGAAGCGGCTCTTGAACTCCTGCTCGGGATACTCCGCGAAATGACCGAGGAAGCTCAGCCAGTGATCCCGTGGCCGCCCGGTGGCATCGAGCAACTCGTCCGGAATCCCGGCCAGCGGCCGGTAATCCCGGAGCCAGCCGGACAGGCGCTGCGCGGCGGCAGCGTCGAGGTCGGCCTTCTGCGCGGCGCTGACGGCCTGACGGTCACGAACCATGGGGGGGCCGCGTCACGCTGCGGGTCCGGAGGTCGAGGGTCGTGGGGAACTCTCCAAGGGGCTCGGGCGGCGGCGGCGTCACCCGGCCGGGGCTGTGGCCATGGGACTGGAACCGCGCCTTGCGCCGCGCCTCCGCCTCGTAGGAATTGACTGGGAAGGTATCATAGCTGCGCCCGCCGGGATGCGCGACCGAATACACGCAGCCGCCGAGGGACCTCTGGTTGGCCCGGTCGAGGATGTCGAAGGTGAGCGGCGCATTCACCGGCAGCGTGGGATGCAGGCCGCTGGGCAGCTTCCAGGCCTTGAAGCGCACCCCCGCCACCGCCTCCAGGGACACGCCGGTGGGGGTCATGGGCAGGGCCCGGCCGTTGCAGGTGATCACGTGCCGCGCCGGGTTGAAGCCGTTGGCCTTCACCTGCAGCCGCTCCACCGAACTGTCGACGAAGCGCACGGTGCCGCCGCCGGTGCTTTCCTCGCCTGTCACGTGCCAGGGCTCCAGGGCGTGGCGGATCTCCAGCGCCACACCGCCATAGTGCACCTCTCCGTGCACGGGGAAGCGGAAGGCGCGCTGGGCCTCGAACCAGTCGCTGCGGAACGGGTAGCCCGCCGCCGTCAGGTCGGCCAGCACCTCCTTGAGATCCGCCCAGACATAGTGTTCCAGCATGAACCTGTCGTGCAGGGCGGTCCCCCAGCGCACCAGCGGCCCCTGCTGCGGGGTCTTCCACACATGGGCCACGATGGCCCGGATCAGGAGTTGCTGGGCCAGGTTCATCCGCGCGTCCGGCGGCATCTCGAAGCCCCGCATTTCCAGCAGCCCCAGCCGACCCGCGGGGCCGTCGGGGGAATAGAGCTTGTCGATGCAGATCTCGCTGCGGTGGGTATTGCCCGCCACGTCGGTCAGGAGGTTGCGCAGCAGCCGGTCCACCAGCCAGGGCGGGGGCGCGTCCCCCTCCCCGCCCAGCTCCGCCGGCGCGGGCATGTGGGCCAGCGCGATGTCCAGCTCGTACAGGGTGTCGTGCCGGGCCTCGTCCACCCGGGGGGCCTGGCTGGTGGGGCCGATGAACAGGCCCGAGAACAGGTAGGACAGGGACGGATGCCGCTGCCAGTAGAGCAACAGGCTCTTCAGCACGTCGGGGCGACGCAGGAAGGGTGAGTCGGCGGGTTTGGCCGCGCCCATCACCACATGCGCCCCGCCACCGGTCCCGGTGTGGCGGCCGTCGATCATGAACTTGTCGGCCCCCAGCCGGCAGGCGCGGGCGTCCTCGTAGACGCCGGTGGTGATGGCCACCGCCTCGTCCCAGCTGGCGGCGGGATGGACATTCACCTCGATCACGCCGGGGTCGGGCGTCACCTTCAGCACCGCCACCCGGTGATCGTCCGGTGGGGTATAGCCCTCCAGCCGCAGGGGCAGGCCCTCTGCCGCCATCTCGATCTCGGCCACCAGTTCGAAATAGTCCTCCGCCGTGGCCACGGGGGGCATGAACACATAGACCCACTCATCCCGCACCTGCACCGACAGGGCCGTGCGCACGATGGGTGCCTGGGCCGCCCGGCTGGCGCGGACAGCCTTTGGCCTCGCCGGGGTCGCCCGGGCATGGATGGCGTCGAAGTCCGGCAGGGGACCGCGGTCCTCGAAGGGGTCGGGATTGACGATGTAGGGATAGTCGTCCGGTGCCACCGGCGGCAGGCTGTTCAGCGGCAGGCGCAGGCCCACGGGGGAATCCCCCGGCAGCAGGTACAGCTGCGCCCGGCGGAAGCGCCAGGCTTCGCTCAGCCAGCCCTCCCCCTCCCGACCGGCCAGCGACCGGCGCAGCGGCAGGACGTGGCCGACGGCCTTGGACAGCCCCCCCTCCATGGCCTTGCGCAGGGTGTCCCGGGTCAAGGCACCGTCGAGCTCCGCCGCTTCGAAGGTCACGCCCTCCGGAAGGTCGCCCTCCACCTTGATCCAGTGAAGCGGGTCCTCGTGGGCAGGCAGGATGTGGGCTGCATCCACCCCCAGCCGTGCCGCCAGCCGCCGGAGGAAGGCAAGGCCGTCGGCAGGCCCGGGCGTGCGGCGACGGGTCGGTGCATCCGACGCCCCCCGCCAGACGGGCCGTCCGTCCTTGCGCCAGTAGAGACCCAGCGCCCAGCGGGGCAGCGGCTCTCCCGGATACCACTTGCCCTGACCATGGTGGAGCATCCCGCCCGGGCCGAAGCGGTCGCGCAGGCGCTGCATCAGCTGCCCTGCGATCACAGGCTTGGTTGGGCCTGACGCCGCCGTGTTCCACTCCGCCGATTCGAAGTCGTCCACGGAGACGAAGGTCGGCTCGCCGCCCATGGTCAGCCGCACGTCGGCGGCATCGAGGTCCGCCTCCACCTGCCGGCCCAGGGCGTCCAGATCCTCCCAGACCGAGTCCTCGAAGGGCTTGGTGATGCGGATCGGCTCCACCCGCCGGGTCACGGTCATCTCGAAGCTGAAGTCGGTCTCCGCATAGCTCGCCACGCCGGTGATCGGCGCACAGGACCGATAGTGCGGCGCGGCGGCCAGCGGCAGGTGGCCCTCGCCGCACAGCAGGCCGGAGGTGGCATCGAGCCCGATCCAGCCAGCCCCCGGAATATAGACTTCCGCCCAGGCGTGCAGGTCGGTGAAGTCGGAGCGGGTGCCCACAGGCCCCTCGAGCGGGTCGATGTCCGCCACCAGCTGGATCAGATACCCGCTGACGAACCGGGCCGCGAGGCCCAGCTTGCGCAACATCTGCACCAGCAGCCAGGCACTGTCGCGGCACGAGCCGGAGCCCAGCCGCAGTGTCTCGTCCGGGGACTGCACGCCCGGTTCCATCCGCACCAGATAGCGCACGTCCTGCTGCAGGGCCGCGTTCAGTCCCACGAGGAAATTGACGGTCCCGAGCCCCTCCGGCCGCAGGGCCTTCACCCGGGCGTCCAGCAGGGGACCGTCCTCGTCCACCTGCAGATAGGCGACGAGATCGGCCTTCAGGTCCGCGTCATAGGCGAAGGGCAGGGTCTCGGCATAGGGCTCGACGAAGAAGTCGAAGGGGTTGACCACCTTCATTTCGGCGGTGAGGTCGACCGTGACGCTGAACTCAAGGGTCGGCTCCGGGAAGACCAGCCGCGCCAGCCAGTTGCCGTGCGGGTCCTGCTGCCAGTTGATGAAGTGGTTCGCCGGGAGGATCTTCAGGGAGTAGCTCGGGATCACCGTGGGGCAGTGCGGCGCCGGGCGCAGCCGCACGACCTGGGGCCCGAGTTCCACCAGCCGGTCATAGCGATACCGGGTCACATGGTGCAGTGCCGCGATGACGGACAGATTGGCCTCCCTTCAGTCGGCGCACGGTTTCACCCGCTGCGGGGCTTGTCCACCCGCCATCCGCGACAGACGGGCGGGTGCCGCAATTTTGGGCAGTTCGGGGCCGTTCAGCGCGACGCGATCCCGACCGCCCGGCTCATCCGGGCCACAGGGCCCCGTGGTTGATCCGCGGCAGCACGTGCCGGGCAAACAGGTCGGCCTCCGCTGCGTGGGGATAGCCGGACAGGATGAAGGCCTCGATACCCAGCCGCCGGTAGGCCTCGAGCTTGGCCAGCACCTGGTCCGGATCACCGACGATCGCCGCACCGCATCCGGACCGGGCCCGGCCGACGCCGGTCCACAGGTTGGCCTCCACATAGCCGTCGCCGGACGCGGCCTCCCGCAGTTCCGCCTGGCGACGGACGCCGACGGACTGGCTGTCCAAGGACCGGGCCCGGATCGCCGCCCCGGTGTGGTCATCGAGGCGCGAGATCAGCCGATCCGCCGCCGCCCGGGCCGCGGCCTCGGTCTCCCGGACGATCACATGGGCGCGGTAGCCGAACCGGAGGGTGCGCCCCCGCCGGGCCGCCCGGGCCCGCATGTCGGCAATGATGTCCGCCACCGCCGCCATCGTGTCGGGCCACATCAGGAAGACATCGGCCCCCTCGGCCGCCGCCTCCCGCGCGTCTTCCGACAGGCCGCCGAAATAGAAGGGCGGGGCC
>DAINBM010000067.1:0-9788 GCA_036732965.1 Caulobacteraceae bacterium
GGGATCGCGGCCGGCAGGGGGGTGGGCTGGGGCGCGGCACCGGCCGGCGCACCGCCGGCCTCAATGCCCGCCGATGCCGACCCGCTCAGCAACAGCCCGGCGAGAAGGACGGCTGCCGCCGCCCCCGAATGTGAGTGATGCAAGTGGAAATCCCCCGGACGCACGCAAGACAGACGCCTATAAAGCACATACCCCTGTCCCTTCGCCAACCCCTGTCCCGCCACCCCCTGTCCTCAAGGGCAGTGGCGCCCGGACGCGGGATGACCGATATACGGAGCTCTCGTCCGTGGAGCGTGCAATGGTCAACCCGCCTTCCAACCTGTTCGCCGGCGTGCCGATCGGTGCCCCCATCGGCTTCTGCGCGGTGGTGGTGGTGTTCGCGGTGGTTCTGCTCAAGGGGCGGCGTCGACCCGATCCCGCGGACCATCCGACGGGAGACCGACCCAGGGACTAGGTCCCCGCGGCCGCGGTCGGTCTGTCGCGCCAAAGCCACAGGGGCGCGGATTGCGACAGGATTGGCTCAATCCGCCTTGAAAGGACCTTATTTGCGTCGCGGTCCGGCCTGTATGGCCCGCGATAGTGACAAGGTCGGTCGGCCGGGCACAGACTGTTTCAAGCCCTGAACGCCCCCCCTCAGCCCCTCAGCCCCTTGGGACCGTGTCCCGGCCGGCCGACACCTTGTTGCAAGCGTAAAGCGATCGGCCCGCACGGTTTCCCCCCGCTGTGCGGGCCTTTCCCTGCCGTCGGCCTGCGTGCTCAGGGCTGGGCCACGCCCTTGACCAGCTGGATCGACAGGGGAACGCGGATCTGGGCATTGGCCAGCAGGCTGTCGGCGGTCATGGACACACCCTTCAGGGCGATGGACGGCCGCTCGGCGGACAGGGTCACCCCCGCGAGATTGGCGCTGTTGATCCCGGACGAGATCTGCGCCGCCGCCGCCGCGATCCCGTCCGTCAGGTCGAAGGCCGCATGCTGCTTCAGTTCCGCCAGGATCGGTCCGTGGAAGGTGGCGACCACCAGCCGGATGAAGGCGTTGTCCAGGGACACGGCATAGTCCAGATCCTCGATCCGCAGGGACTTGCCGTCGCCCAGGGCCACCGGTGTCCCGCGCAGGTAGATCCAGCCGGACCCGTTCAGCACCTTGCCGGGGAGCCGGGCGGCCACGTTGAGCCCCACGGCCACGTGACCGTTCGAGGGATAGATGTCCGCGTCATCGATGCGCACCACCGCGTCACCGGCAAGGCTGTGCTCGGTGAAGGTCTTGCCCACCATGGCCTGGGTCAGGGCCGCCTTCAGCACGGAAAAGGACACCGCCGTCTGGATGTCGAGGTCCAGACCGCCGTCCGGTCCTGTGGCACGCCCGAGGGGCGGGAGGGGCAGGGGCGTGTCCGGTCCCGGCGTCGGGGACAGGGCCGTGCGCACTGCCATCTGGGCCATGATCCGGATCTGGTTCTGCTCCACGATCATCCGCGACAGGCTGGCGGTGGTCGGGGTCAGGTTCAGAAAGGCCTTGGGTCCCCCCGCATCCCCCACGGGTATGGCGTTGGACCGCCACACGGTCGCCAGTTGCGCCCGGACCTTGTCGCACCCCATCGCCGCGCGGACCGCTTTGAGAATATCCGCCTGGGTGGCAGCGATCTTGGCGTTGGCCGCGCCTGTCAGGTCCAGGTTGGCAGGGCCGGCACAGACGGGGTGCTGGCCCAGCGGACCGAGGTTGACGGTGGTGCAGGTGCGGGGAATCACCTCCACCGTGGCGCTTGTCACCCAGCGCTGGGTCGGCGTCGCCTGCAGGACCGGACACCAGTTGGCATCCACGTCGAAGCGGATGTCAGCCCCCGGCACCAGATGCGCCTGGAAGGCCTCGGCATTGGTCGGCAGGACCTTGGGCAGGTCACCGGCGACAATGGCATGTCCATCGACGCGCACGGGGATTTCCACATGCAGGGCGTCGCCATTGCGGGCGAAGGTGATCGGCCCCTCGGGCGAGATCGTCGCCTCCCAGGCAAAGTTGGTGCACATCTGCGTCGTGCCGAGGGTCGGCGGAACCGGCACGGGAAGCATGGCGCACTGGGGCCGCGTGCCACAGCCCTTGGCGTCGCAGTACGGCGTGCTGACGCAGGTCTGGCGAGTCTCGATGCGGGCTCCCGTGGCCGTGGGCACCGGCGCGCACAGGAGTGAACCGCGTCCGCTCACCGGAATCGTCGGCGGCAGGTAGGTGCCCACGGCCTTCTGCAATTGCGTGAACGGGATGGCCGCCCCGAGCGTCACCACGCTCTCCGGTGCCGGTGTCGGCACGGGGGAGACGGCCATGTCCCGCGGCGGCGGCTGCAGGCCGGGGCCGGAGGCACAGCCGGTCAGGCTGGCCAGCAACAGGCCGGCCAGGGCCAGCAGGGCAAGGCGCGTCCGGCGAAGGGGCAGTGGCACGGGATGTCTCTCCACAGAGCAGTTCGCCGGGGTGCGGCCCGGATCCCTGGCTCTATCCATCGGACCCGGGGTCAGCGCAAGGCTTCCGCCGGATCGCTCAACCGCTGACCGATCCGGCGCACCGCGGCGACCAGGATGTCGAAATCCTCCGCCCGCGACCGGTGGTTGGTGATGCAGCACCGGATCGCGAAGCGCCCCTCGAGGAGGGTCTGCGACGGGACGGCCACGCCTTCGACCTGAAGGGCGATCAGGATCTGCCGGTTCAGCTGGTTCAGCGCCTCGGCATCCAGCCCCGGGGCAACATAGCGGAAGCAGACGGCATTGAGGGATACCGGCGCCATCCGCTCCAGCAGCGGATCAGCGTCCACCAGCGCCCCCAGATAGCGGGCCTGGTCGATATTGGCCTGGATCGCCTTGCCGATCCGCGCAACGCCCTGCTCCTTCATCGCCATCCAGACCTTCAGGGCCTTGAAGCCCCGGGACAGGGCCATGCCCCGGTCCGCGAAATAGGTGGTGCCGGTGGAGATGCCGCCCGAGCTGGACTGCAGATAGGCGGGCATGGCGGACGCGGTGGCCTGGTAGGTGGCGGTCTGGGCGGAGGCGGACCGGGTCAGGATCACGCCCACCTCATAGGGCAGGTAGCCCCACTTGTGCAGATCGAAGGCCAGGCTGTCGGCCAGGGCCTGTCCGGCCACCAGCTCCGGCTCGTCCGACAGGGCGGCCAGGGCCCCGTAGGCCCCGTCCACGTGGAGCCAAAGGTCCGTCTCGTCCGCAAGGGCGCGCAGGGCAGGCAGGTCGTCGATCGCCCCGGTGTTGACCGTTCCGGCATTGCCGACGATGGCGATGGGCCGCAGCCCCGCGGCCCGGTCCGCCGCAATGGCCGCGCGGCAGGCGGCCACGTCGATCCGGTAGTCGGCATCCACGGGGATCAGCCGCACCCCGCGGCGACCCAGTCCCATGGCCTCGCAGGCCTTGAAGATCCAGCTGTGGGTCTCGGTGCTGGCATAGACGGTGAGGGGCGGGCCGCCGAAGGCCCCCGCCTCGCGGACATCATAGCCCGCCTTGGCGACCCGGGCGGCCATCAGTCCGTCGAAATTGGCGGCCGTCCCGCCATTGACCAGCACGCCGCTGGCATCGGTGGGGAAGCCCATCAGGCTCTTCAGCCAGGTCAGGACCTGCATCTCCACCAGGGATGCGGACTGGTCATAGCCGGCCAGATGGCTGTTCATGCCCGCGGCCAGCATCTCCGCCAGCATGGCCGTGGCGCTTCCGGTGCCCATGACCCAGCCCCAGAACCTCGGGTGGATGTTGCCGGTGGCATAGGGCAGGACCTGGTCACGGAATTGGTCGTACACCGCCTCGAGGGACTGGCCCTCCCGGGGGATGGCCTCGTCCAGCCGCGCCCGCACGTCCGCCGGAACCGACTGCCAGACGGGCCGGTCGCGCACCGTCTCCAGAAAGCCGAGCATGTCGTCGACCATCTGGCGGCCGAGGTGCCGGACGGGTGCCCAGTCCGCCGGGTCGAGTGTCGCCGACAGGCGCAGGTCCTCCGGGGCGGCGGGGTCATCGGCAGGGGTCACGACAGGCTCCCGATCATGAGGGGCCCGAGCACGCGGGCCGATCACACCTGACTAGCCATTCCCGTCGCGAGACGCCACCCGGACATGCAGGCGGGGCACCCCCTCGAGCACCAGATCCATGTTGCAATGCAGCAGGGACGTGGGGTACGGGCAGGAGCCGGGTCCACCGGACCCTCGACGTCACCCGCGCGGCCGGCCAGGCCCGGCACCCGCAACGGTCTCCGAACCGCCCCTCAGTCCCCATGTGAAAGGATCCCGGATGAGCCTGCAGGACAAGGTTGCCATCATCACCGGAGCCGCCAGCGGCATCGGCAAGGACATTGCCCGCGCCTTTCTCGAGCAGGGGGCGAAGGTCGCCCTCGCCGACCGGAACCTCGAGGCCGCCAACGCCGCCGCCGCCGCCTTCGATCCCACGGGGCAGCGGGCCCTGGGCGTGGCGATGGACGTCACCGACGAGGCCCAGGTGGACGCCGGCGTCGAGGCCGTGGTCGCCCGGTTCGGTGCCGTGGACGTGCTCGTCTCCAATGCCGGGGTCCAGATCGTGGATCCGCTGGAGAGCTTCCGCTTTGCCGACTGGAAGACTCTGATGGCCATCCATCTGGACGGGGCCTTCCTGACCACGCGCGCCTGTCTGAAGCACATGTACGCGCAAGGGCGGGGCGGCAGCATCATCTACATGGGCTCGGTCCACTCCAAGGAGGCCTCGGTGCTGAAGGCCCCCTATGTCACCGCCAAGCACGGTCTGATCGGACTGGCCAAGGTGGTGGCGAAGGAAGGGGCCGTCCACGGCGTGCGGTCCAACGTCATCTGCCCGGGCTTCGTGCGGACCCCACTGGTGGAGAAGCAGATCCCCGAGCAGGCGGCCGCCCTCGGCCTCAGCGAGGCCGACGTGGTCCGGAAGGTGATGTTGAAGGACACGGTGGACGGGGAATTCACAACCACCGACGACGTGGCACGCACGGCCGTGTTCCTGGCTGGCTTCCCGACGAACGCCCTCACGGGTCAGTCCATCGTGGTCAGCCACGGCTGGTTCATGCAGTAGGGGACCGCGGAGGCGGGGATCCGATCAGATCCCCGCGTACCACTCGTATCCCCGGTCGGGCCAGTAGCCGCCCTTGCCGCCGCGCATGTCCTTGAGCGAGGCCACGGCCTCGATCCGCTCGATGTACTTGGCCTGCTTGTAGCCCAGGTGCCGCTCCACCCGCAGGCGCACCGGCGCCCCGTGCGGCACGGCCAGGGGCGCACCGTTCATCTCGTAGGCGAGGATCGTCTGGGGATGGAACACGTCGGCGAGGGCAATGCTCTCATAATACCGGTTGTCCTCGCCGCCGCCGCCCATGGTGTCCATGCAGTGGAATACGAGGTACTTGGCCTCGGGCTTCAGCCCGGCCTCGCGGATGAGGTCGGCCAGGGGGGCACCGGTCCACTGGCCGATGCAGCTCCAGCCCTCGACGCAGTCGTGCCGGGTGATCTGGGTGCGTGCCTTGCGGGCCTTCAGGTCGGCGAGGCTCAGCTTCATGGGCTTCTGGACCAGCCCCTCGATGGACAGGCGCCAGTCGGCGAAGCCGTTGGCGACGTGGGCGCGATAGGCCGCATCCTGCGGATCGACGGAGCCATTGGCCTTGAAGTGGGGCGAGATGTCGCTCGCCTTGAACTCCGGCGCCAGCTGTCCCGGCGTCAGGATCAGCCGCTGGGCCCGGCGGGTCAGGCCTTCGGCGCTTTCCAGAACCTTGAGCGCGGCCGGATTGTTGGACAGCTGGTCGCAGCCGGCGAGCCACAGGCCCCCGAGGCTGGCCAGTCCGGCCTTCAGCCAGTTGCGGCGCGCCAGGGCGGCGGAACGGAGCTGGGTGAGGATCGGTGCGTCCGACATCAGGCGGCTCCCTTTTCCGAATGGTCCTTCGGCACCCGGTACCAGCCGGTGACGATGGAGGTGATCTCGTTGACCGGTCCTGCCAGCACCATCTCCACCATGTGGACGATGAAGAACAGGACAAGGCTCCAGGCGAAGATGAAGTGCAGGGTCCGCGCGGTCTGGCGGCCGAAGAACATCCACGGCAGGATCGGGAAGGCCGCATCCATGCCGGGGCTCATGGTCAGGCCGGTGAGCACCATCCCCGGCACCAGCACCAGGATCACGGCCAGATAGGCGATCTTCTGCAGCACGTTGTAGCGGGTGGCCGCAAGGCCCGTGGGATGCCGCAGCAGGGCATGGTCGACGATCGACTGCGGAATCTCGGCAATGTCCTGCCGGGTCAGCCACAGGTCCTTCTGGATGTGGCGGACATAGGTGTTCCAGGCGAGATAGGCGGCCCCGTTGAGGACCAGCAGCCAGGCGAAGAAGAAGTGCCAGTGCCGGGCGGTCGCGAGGTCGCGATAGCTGGGCAGGGTCATCCAGGTCGGCCAGGTGCGGGCGACGGGATGGCCCATGGCATTGTTGGACACCCCGAGGAAGCCCGTGGTGGTGATCTGGGCGTCCCCGATCTGGGTGATGCCCACCAGATGGCCGTCGGCCGCATGGGCGGCGAAGATCCGGACGGCCGGGTGATCGAAGTCCGCAAACTGGCCAAGGAACAGACCCGGTTCGGCCATGAAGATGTTCAGGCCCGACAACAGGAGGACGAACAGGCTGATGGCATTGATCCAGTGGGTGGCCCGGGTGAGCCGGGAATGCCGGTAGATCCGGTCCGGAACCTCGTCCGCCGCTGCGGATGCGACGTCTGCGGCTGTCATGCGTATTCCCCCGGCTTCCGGTACCCCGGCTGCGGGGCCCGTGATGGTCGAATCAGTCGGTCGGCAGTCGATCGACGTCTGCCTTCATAATACGCACAAACCCGGAAAAGGTGACAGTCGCAACCGATCCCATGCTCCGTGACGGCCCGTTGTGGGTGTTGCGCCGCAGAGGGTCGATATGTACTGTCGCTACATGACGAGCGATGGGTGCGGAGCAGTGGCATGAACGGCAGGGTACGCAGCCGGGCGTGGGCGGCGGTGCTGGTGGGAGTGGGGCTGTCCTTGGCGGCCGGTTCGCCCGCCTCGGCCCGGGACGTTGCCGTGGCGGTCGCGGCCAACTTCGCCGCTCCGGCCCAGGACATCGCCGCCGCCTTCGAGCGCGCCACGGGGGACCATGTGGTCCTGAGCTCGGGGGCCACCGGCCAGATCTATGAGCAGATTGTCCAGGGGGCGCCCTTCGAGGTGTTCCTGTCCGCCGATGCGGAGCGACCGCGGCGTCTCGCGGCGGAGGGCCGCGCGGCCCCGGGGGGGCCGGTGGCCTATGCCCTGGGGAAGCTCGTCCTCTATTCGACCCAACCGGGTCTGGTGGACGGCCAGGGGGCGGTGCTGACCCGGGGCGGATTTGCCCATCTGGCCATCGCCGACCCGGCCCTCGCACCCTACGGCACCGCGGCCGTCGAGGTGCTGAAGCACCGGGGGGCCTATGAGGCCGTGTCCCCGCGGCTGGTGAAGGGCGCGTCCATCGGACAGACCTTCAGCTTCGTCAGCACCGGGGCCGCGGAACTGGGCTTCGTTGCCCTGTCCCAGCTGATCAATGTGCAGGGCGGCTCCCGCTGGGTGCCGCCGCAGGCCGATTATGCCCGGATCGAGCAGGCCGCGGTGGTCACGGCCGCCGGGCGGACCAACCCGTCCGCGGCGCGGTTCCTGAGGTTCCTGCAGGGACCCGACGCCCGGGTCATCATCCGGCGGTATGGTTACGACATTCCCTGATCCGTCGCCGGATCAGGCGGCCTGCGCCGCCGTCTCCACCGGGGCCAGCCGGATCAGGTAGTCGAAGGCCGACAGGGCAGCCCGGGCGCCTTCGCCGGCGGCGATGATGATCTGCTTGAACGGGGTGGTGGTGGCGTCGCCGGCGGCGAACACCCCCGGAAGCGATGTCTCGCCACGGCTGTCCACCTCGATCTCGCCCCGGGGGGAGAGGGCGAGGCTGCCCACCAGCCACTCCGTATTGGGAACGAGGCCGATCTGGACGAAGATGCCCTCGAGGGGGAGGGTCTCCACCGCTCCGGTCTCCCGATGCCGCCAGGTCAGGCCGGTGACCCGGGTGCCATCGCCCAGCACTTCGGTGGTCTGGGCGGAGGTCAGGACCGTGACATTGGGCAGGCTGGCCAGCTTGGTCTGCAGCACCGCGTCGGCCCTGAGCTTCCCGTCGAACTCGATCAGGGTCACATGGGCGACGATGCCCGCAAGGTCGATGGCCGCCTCGACGCCGCTGTTGCCGCCGCCGATCACCGCGACCCGCTTGCCCTTGAACAGCGGGCCGTCGCAGTGGGGGCAGTAGGCGACGCCGCGGTTGCGGTATTCGTCCTCGCCCGGCACGTTCATGTGGCGCCACCGGGCACCGGGGGACAGGACCACGGAGCGGGCCTTCAGGGTCGCGCCGCTCTCCAGTTCGATGCCGATCAGGCCGCCGGCGGTGTCCGCGGGGATCAGCTTGCGGGCCTTCTGCAGGTTGATGATCTCCACCCCGTTGTCCCGCACCTGCCGCTCCAGGTCGGCGGCGAGCCGCGGCCCCTCGGTGTGGGACACGGAGATGAAGTTCTCGATGCCCATGGTGTCCAGCACCTGACCGCCGAAGCGCTCGGCGGCGATGCCCGTGCGGATGCCCTTGCGGGCGGCATAGACCCCGGCCGCCGCCCCGGCGGGACCGCCACCGACGATCAGCATGTCATACGGGGCCGCGGTCTGCAGGCGGGCGGCGGCGCGGTCGGCGGCACCGGTGTCCAGCTTGGCGAGGATCTGCTCCAGCTCCATCCGGCCCTGGCCGAAGACCTCGCCGTTCAGCAGGACCGTGGGCACGGCCATGATGCCGCGGGCCGCCACCTCGTCCTGGAAGAAGGCACCGTCGATGGCCACGTGGCGGATGCGTGGGTTGATCACGCTCATCACGTTCAGGGCCTGCACCACGTCCGGGCAGTTCTGGCAGGACTGGGAGAAATAGGTCTCGAAATGATAGTCGCCCTCCAGCGCCGCCACCTGGGCGATCAGCTCCGGCGACACCCGGGGCGGGTGACCGCCCACCTGCAGCAGGGCGAGGACGAGGGATGTGAACTCGTGGCCCATGGGCAGGCCGGCGAAGCGCACGCCCACGGGGCTGTCCACCCGCTGGATGGCGAAGGACGGAACCCGGGCATCGGTGCCGGTCAGGTTCACGCTCACCTTGTCGCACTGGGCGGCGATATCGTCGAGCAGGGCCCGCATCTCCTGCGAGCGGGGGGTGTCATCGAGGCTGGCCACCAGCTCCACCGGCGACACGATATTGGCCATGTAGCTCTTCAGCTGGGCCTTGAGATTTGCGTCGAGCATGCGGGTCTCTCCATGCGGGTGGGGGGTGGGATGGGGCAGGGGCACCGCCGCCCCCGGGGAGGAGGGGACGGCGGCACCGGACCTGACGGGCGAGGCCCGCAGGCTCAGGTCAGGCGGATCAGATCTTGCCGACCAGGTCGAGGGACGGGGCGAGGGTCTTTTCCCCTTCCTGCCACTTGGCCGGGCAGACTTCGCCCGGGTGCGAGGCCACGTACTGGGCGGCCTTGATCTTGCGCAGCAGTTCCAGGGCATCACGACCCACGCCGCCGGCGGTGATCTCGATGATCTGGATGCGGCCGTCGGGATCGACGACGAAGGTGCCGCGGTCGGCCAGGCCGGCTTCCTCGATCAGCACGTCGAAGTTGCGGCTGATGGTCAGGGTCGGGTCGCCCACCATGACGTAGTTGATCTTCTTCACGGCGTCGGAGGTGTCGTGCCAGGCCTTGTGGGCGAAGTGGGTGTCGGTGG